>NZ_JBEXSI010000017.1:0-125866 GCF_040613515.1 Streptomyces sp. NPDC006261 | reverse complement strand
CACTCGAGGGCGAGTGCGAAGTGCACTCCCCTGGCGGCCTGTTCGGTGACGGGGCGGCTGACGGGTGAGCCGATCTCCTCGGCACGACGTGCTCGGCGCCCGGCCGATCCCGGGCGGGGTGCTGGTCCGGGCGCTGCGCCCGTTCGCCCGCTCGGTGACAGTGCTGGCCGAGGGGGTCCGGGCCGAACTGCACGACGACGGGGACGGGTTCTTCTCCGGGGTCCTGCCGGTGAAGGAGGTCCCCGTCTACCGGCTCCGGGTCGCGTACGACGACAACACCATCGAGGTGGACGACCCGTACCGCTTCTGGCCCTCGCTCGGCGAGCTCGACCTGCACCTGATCGCGGAGGGCCGTCACGAGGAGCTGTGGCGGGCGCTCGGCTCGGAGCCGATGGTCCACCAGGGGGTGGCCGGGACCCGGTTCACCGTGTGGGCGCCGAACGCGCGCGGGGTGCGGGTCAGCGGTGACTTCACCTACTGGGACGGCACGGGCACGCCGATGCGTTCGCTCGGCTCGACCGGGGTGTGGGAGCTGTTCCTGCCCGGGGTCGGGGAGGGCGCGCTCTACAAGTACGACATCTGCCGCCCGGACGGTTCGCACACGGTACGGGCCGACCCGATGGCCCGCCGCACCGAGGTCCCGCCCGCGACGGCGTCGATCGTCACCGCCTCGCACCACGAGTGGCGGGACGCGGACTGGATGGCGCACCGGGGCGACCGCCCGGTCCACGAGGCGCCGTTCTCCGTCTACGAGGTCCACCTGGCCTCCTGGCGACCGGGCCTGACGTACCGTCAACTCGCCGACCAGCTCCCCTCCTACGTCAAGGACCTCGGCTTCACGCATGTCGAGCTGATGCCGGTCTCCGAGCACCCCTTCGGCGGCTCCTGGGGCTACCAGGTCACCGGGTTCTACGCCCCGACCTCCCGGATGGGCACCCCGGACGACTTCCGGCACCTGGTGGACGCCCTCCACCGGGCGGGCATCGGCGTCATCATGGACTGGGTCCCGGCCCACTTCCCGCGCGACGACTGGGCGCTCGCGGAGTTCGACGGGCGGCCGCTGTACGAGCACTCCGACCCGCAGCGCGCGGCGCACCCGGACTGGGGGACGCTGGAGTTCGACTACGGCCGCACGGAGGTACGCAACTTCCTGGTCGCCAACGCCACGTACTGGTGCGAGGAGTTCCACATCGACGGGCTGCGGGTCGACGCCGTGGCCTCGATGCTCTACCTCGACTACTCCCGCGAGGACGGCCAGTGGTCGCCCAACGACCAGGGGGGCCGGGAGAACTGGGACGCGGTCGCCTTCCTCCAGGAGATGAACGCGACCGTCTACCGGCGCAACCCCGGGGTCGTCACCATCGCCGAGGAGTCCACCGCCTGGGACGGCGTCACCCGGCCCACCGACAGCGGCGGCCTGGGTTTCGGCCTGAAGTGGAACATGGGCTGGATGCACGACTCGCTGCTGTACGTGGCGAAGGAGCCGGTGCACCGCAAGTACCACCACGACGAGATGACCTTCTCGATGGTGTACGCGTACAGCGAGAACTACGTGCTGCCGATCTCGCACGACGAGGTGGTGCACGGCAAGCAGGCTCTGGTGGCGAAGATGCCCGGCGACTGGTGGCAGCAGCGCGCCAACCACCGCGCCTACCTGGGCTTCATGTGGGCCCACCCCGGCAAGCAACTCCTCTTCATGGGCCAGGAGTTCGCCCAGGGCGCGGAGTGGTCGGAGGGCCACGGCCCGGACTGGTGGCTGCTGGACCCGACGTACGAGGCCTCCGGTGACCACCGCGGGGTGCGGAACCTGGTGGGCGACCTGAACGCGGTGTACGGGGCGGTGCCCGCGCTGTGGCAGCGCGACACGGTCCCGGAGGGGTTCAGCTGGGTCGACGGCGGGGCGGCCGAGGACAACGTCTTCGCTTTCCTGCGGTACGACGCGGACGGCTCCCCGCTGCTCGCGGTCTCGCACTTCTCCCCGGTGGTCCGGCACGACTACCGCCTCGGGGTGCCGGAGACCGGGACCGAGGGCTGGGTGGAGGTCCTGAACACGGACGCGGACCGGTACGGCGGCAGCGACGTACGCAACGAGGAGCCGCTCAAGGCGGAGGCGGTGCCCGCGCACGGCCGGCCGGCCAGCATCTCGCTGACGCTGCCGCCGCTGGCGACGGTGTGGTTCCGGCCGGCGTGACCCCCGACCGATAAGGGCTGCCGCTCCGATGCCCGCGGGCGGTCCGATGAGGGTGGCGCCACCGGACGAACCGGTGGCGCCACCTTCTTTCGGTCGAGGTCGGCCGGCGTCGACCGCATCGAGCAGGCCCAACGCGCCGGCTTGATCACCGGGCGGCCGCACTGGAGATGGAAAGGAGTGACGGCAACGCCGAGGCCGGCCAGGGCGCAAGGACACCCGTACCGGGGGATACGGGTGTCCTTGGGTGGGGGGTGTCGCAGTGGCTTGAAGTGGTCCGTCAGACCTTGGCGGGCTCGGCCGCCGTCTCGCGCTGCTCGGGGACCTCGGTGGAGGTGGCCGGGGCGCCGTGGTCGTCGTCGACCAGGGTCCGCTCGTCGAACGGGAACTGTCCGGCGAGGACCTGGCCGACCCGCTCCTTGTCGATCTCCTTGGTCCAGTGGCCGACCAGGACCGTGGCGACCGCGTTGCCCGCGAAGTTGGTCAGGGCGCGGGCCTCGCTCATGAAGCGGTCGATGCCGACGATCAGGCCGACCCCGTCGACGAGTTCGGGGCGGTGCGACTGGAGCCCGCCCGCGAGGGTCGCGAGGCCCGCCCCGGTCACGCCCGCCGCGCCCTTCGAGGCGATGATCATGAAGATCAGCAGCGAGATCTGCTCGCTCGCGCTCAGCGGGTCGCCCATCGCGTTGGCGATGAAGAGCGAGGACATCGTGAGGTAGATCGCGGTGCCGTCGAGGTTGAAGGAGTAGCCGGTCGGCACGGTGATGCCGACGACGGGCTTGCTGACACCCAGGTGCTCCATCTTCGCGATGAGCCGCGGCAGGGCGGACTCGGAGGAGGAGGTGGAGAGGATGAGCAGGAACTCGCGGCCCAGGTACTTCAGCAGGGAGAACAGGTTGACCCCGGCGACCAGGCGCAGGATCGCGCCGAGCACCACGAAGACGAAGAGCCCGCAGGTGACGTAGAAGCCGATCATGATGATCGCGAGGGACTTCAGGGCGTCGAGCCCGGTCTCGCCGACCACCGCCGCGATCGCGCCGAACGCGCCGACCGGGGCGGCCCACATGATCATGGCGAGGATGCGGAAGACGAGCCGCTGGATGTGGGTGATGCCCCGGATGATCGGCTCGCCCGCCGAGCCCATCGCCTGGAGCGCGAATCCCGCGAGCAACGCGACCAGCAGGGTCTGGAGCACCTCGCCCGCCGTGAAGGCGGAGACGATGGTGGTCGGGATGATGCCGAGCAGGAAGTCCACGGTGGACTCGCTGGCACCGGACGCCTGCTTCTCACCGGCCGCGCGGGCCGCCTCGGTGATGTGGAGGGTGGAGCCGGGCTCCAGGAAGTTGCCGACCAGCAGGCCGATGGCCAGGGCGACGGTCGACATGACCAGGAAGTAGCCCAGCGCCAGGCCGCCGACCGCTCCGACCTTGGCCGCCTTGCGCACCGAGCCGACGCCCAGCACGATCGTGCAGAAGATGATCGGCGAGATCATCATCTTGATCAGGTTCACGAAGCCGGCGCCGATGGGCTTGAGCTCGACGGCCACCCCGGGGGCGACGAAGCCCACCAGGATGCCGAGCGCCACGGCGGCGATCACGGCGATGTACAGGTAGTGGGTACGGTCCCGCTGTTTGGCTGCCACAGCCATGGTGGGGCTCCTCGGCTCGGTCCGGGGGTTTGCACCCCCGTCCCTGGGGGCTCCGGTGACTATCCACCGCCCTGTGACCCCGGTCACCCTTGCGTTCATATCGTTCACGGGTGGTTTCCGGCCACTGGGAGAGGCCCGCTCCGGCGAGGCAGACTGGGGGCCATGCGCCTCCTCCGTACCCGCCCCCGCAGCCTGGCCGGGCAGCTCTTCGCCATGCAGGTCGTGCTGATCGCCGCGGTGGTGGCCGGGTGCGCGGTCTTCGCGTACGTCTCCGGCTCCGCGCAGGCGGAGCAGACGGCGACCCGGCAGGTGCGGGCGGCGGCCGTGGCGGTGGCTGATTCCCCCTCCGTACGGGAGGCCATCCGTACCCCGGACCCCTCGGCCGTACTCCAGCCGTACGCGGAGCAGGTGCGCCGGGACACCCAGATCGCCTTCGTCACGATCATGGACACCGAGCGGAGGCGGTGGACGCACCCCGACGCGTCGCTGATCGGGGAGACCTTCCTCGGCCACACCGAGGAGGCGCTCGCCGGGGCGACCTTCACCGAGACCTACACCGGCACGCTCGGCCCCTCGATACGGGTGGTCACCCCGGTCCGCGACGGCGAGGAGATCATCGGCCTGGTCAGCGCGGGTATCACCGTGGAACGGGTCTCCTCGCAGGTACGCGAACAGCTCGGCGCCCTCGCGCTGGCGGCGGGCGGGGCGCTGGCGCTCGGCGGGCTCGGCACGTACGTGATCAACGCCCGGCTGCGGCGCCACACCCACGGGATGAACGCGGCCGAGCTGAGCCGGCTGCACGACTACCACCAGGCCACCCTGCACGCGGTGCGCGAGGGGCTGCTGATGCTGGACGGGCAGCGCCGGATCGCGCTGATCAACGACGCGGGGCGGGAGCTGCTGGGGATCGCCCCACAGACGCAGGCGCTCGGCCGGACCGTGGACGAGCTGGCCCTGCCCGCGCCGCTGACCGGGGCTCTGCTGGCGTCCAAGGCGCGGGTGGACGAGCTGCACCTCACGGCGGACCGGGTGGTCGTCGTCAACACCCGCCCCGTGGTGGGCGGCGAGCGGCGCGGCACGGTGGTGACCCTGCGGGACCACACCGAGCTCCAGGCACTGACCGGTGAGCTGGACTCCGAGCGCGGCTTCACGCAGGCGCTGCGCTCGCAGGCCCACGAGGCGGCGAACCGGCTGCACACGGTGGTGTCGCTGATCGAGCTGGGCCGGGTGGAGGAGGCGGTGGACTTCGCGACGGCGGAGCTGGAGCTGGCCCAGGTGCTGACCGACCGGGTGGTGGGCGCGGTCGAGGAGCCGGTGCTGGCCGCGCTGCTGCTGGGCAAGGCGGCACAGGCGAACGAGCGCGGGGTGGAGCTGGAGCTCGCCGAGGACAGCCTGATCGACGACGGGGCGCTGCCTTCGTCGCTGGCTCAGCGCGATCTGGTGACGATCCTCGGCAATCTGATCGACAACGCGGTGGACGCGGCTTCGGAGGGGGACGGCATCGGTTCTGCGGGGGCGGTGCCGGCGCAGCGTACGGCTCCGCAGGGCGGCGGGCGGGCCCAGGTCACCGTGACCGCCCTCGCCGACGACCGGGAGCTGCTGCTGCGGGTCTCCGACACCGGGGCGGGCATCGGTCCGGAGGAGGCGGACGAGGTGTTCCGGCGCGGCTGGTCCACGCACGGGGCGGGGCGCGGGCTCGGCCTCGCGCTGGTGCGGCAGGCGGCGCACCGCAACGGTGGGTCGGTGGAGCTGGACCGGGCGCCGGAGGGCGGGGCGCGGTTCACGGTGCGGCTGCCGCTCGGGGACCGTACGGCTTCCGCTCGCGCGAAGGAGGTCACCGCGTGATCCGGGTCCTGGTGGTGGAGGACGATCCGGTGGCCGCCGACGCGCACCAGATGTACGTGGAGCGGGTCGCCGGTTTCACCGTGGCCGCCGTGGCCCACACCCGGGCGGATGCCGTACGGGTGCTGGAGCGGGCCCCGGTGGACCTGCTCCTGCTGGACCTCTACCTCCCCGACGGGCACGGGCTCGGGCTGCTGCGGTCGCTGCGGGCCGCCGGGCACGGGGCGGACGTGATCGCGGTGACCTCGGCGCGGGACCTCGCGGTGGTGCGGGAGGGCGTGTCGCTGGGGGTCGTCCAGTACGTCCTGAAGCCGTTCACGTACCCCACGCTGCGGGACCGGCTGGTGCGGTACGCGGAGTTCCGGGGCGCCGCGGGCGAGGCCAGCGGCCAGGAGGAGGTGGACCGGGCGCTGGGCGCGCTGCGGGTCGCCCACCCGGCCGCTCTGCCGAAGGGGCTCAGCGGGCCGACCCTGGAGGCGGTGACCCGGGTCCTGCGGGAGTCCGCCGAGGGGGTGACGGCGGCGGCCGCCGGGGAGCGGCTCGGGATCTCGCGGATCACCGCGCGCCGCTATCTGGAGCACCTGGTGACCGTGGGGAGCGCGGCGCGGCGTCCACATTATGGGCAGGTCGGCCGACCGGAGCTCCACTACCGCTGGCTGGCCGGAGGCCGCTGAGCCCTGTCCGCCGGGGCATGCGGCAAGCGCTTGCCGCAAGGGCGCGCGGAGGTGGCGGGGCAGTGGTACCGGCGGTAGGGAAAGCGCTGATGGGGCGCTTGATTGCGTACCGCCCGCCCGGTTCACGCTAGGAGGTTCCTACGAAGCGTGTTCTGTGCGGGACAGACCGTAGCCAGCGGCGAAATGGACTTCTACGGTGGGGCCGTGCACCCCACCCCGCCCTTCAACGCCCCCGCCGCGCGCCGACTCCGTGAGGCACTGGGGATGGCTCCCGGCCATGTCGCCTACGGCCTCGCCGCCCAGTACGGGCTCCGGATACCCGCCGAGACCGTCGTCGCCTGGGAGCGCGGTCTCGCGACCCCCGGCGAACGTGAACTGACCGCCCTGGCCGGTGTCCTCTGGTGCGCCCCGGGCGAACTGCTGGCCGCCGCCTCCACTCTGCGCGAGCACCGGATGAGCCGGGAGCTGTCGGTGGACGACCTGGCGCGGCAGCTCGGGATGACCGGGGCCTCGTACCTGCGGATGGAGGAGGCGGGGCGCTGGAAGGGCAACGAGCGGCAGTCCGCCGCGCTGTGCCGGGCACTCGGCCTGTCACCGGCCCAGTTCCTCACCGCGACGGGCCGCGACGAGGAGCTGGCCGAGCTGCTGACGAGTGCGGTCACCACGCGCTGGCAGGCGTACGTCCGCCCGGTGGCGAAGATCGTCCCGCTGGACCGGGCGCAGATCCAGGAGGTCCTGGAGCAGCTGCACGCCGACTACCAGGCGCTGATGGTCTCCACCCTGAGCTGGAGCAGCACGGGCCAGGAACGGTCTTCGACGACGGGCGACGAGGGACGGGCGTTCCTGGCCCGGGTGGTGGACCAGTTCTGGCGGACGGCCGGGGTGTATAGCCCGTAGGCGGCTAGAAGACCGACTCCGCCTCGTACATCCGGTCCACCGGGACGGTCTTCAGCCGCGTGACCGCGTCCGCGAGCGGCACCATGACGATGTCGTTGCCACGCAGGGCGGTCATCCGGCCGAAGTCGCCGCGGTGCACGGCCTCGACCGCGTTCCAGCCGAAGCGGGTGGCGAGGACCCGGTCGTACGCGGTGGGCGTGCCGCCGCGCTGGACATGGCCGAGGATGACCGGCCGGGCCTCCTTGCCGAGCCGGGTCTCCAGCTCGACGGCGAGGCGGTTGCCGATGCCCTGGAAGCGCTCGTGGCCGAACTGGTCGATGGCGCCCTTGGCGTAGGGCATGGAGCCCTCGGCCGGGTGCGCGCCCTCGGCGACGCAGACGACGGCGAACTTCTTGCCACGGGCGAAGCGCTCCTCGACCATCTTGACCAGGTCGTCGACCTGGAAGGGGCGCTCGGGCAGGCAGATGCCGTGGGCGCCGCCGGCCATCCCGGACTCCAGCGCGATCCAGCCCGCGTGGCGGCCCATGACCTCGACGACCATGACCCGCTGGTGGGACTCGGCAGTCGTCTTGAGACGGTCTATGGCCTCGGTCGCGACGCCGACGGCCGTGTCGAAGCCGAAGGTCCGGTCGGTGGCGGAGATGTCGTTGTCGATGGTCTTGGGGACGCCGACGACCGGCATGCCGGCGTCGGAGAGCATCCGGGCCGCGGTGAGCGTGCCCTCGCCGCCGATCGGGATGAGCGCGTCCAGGTCGTAACGGCGGGCCAGCTCCTCGCAGTTCTCGGCGGCCTCGCGCAGCCGGTCGCGCTCCAGGCGGGCGGAGCCGAGGATCGTGCCGCCGCGGGCGAGGATGCCGCTGACCGCGTTGAGGTCGAGAGGGCGGACGTGGCCGTCGAGGAGCCCCTTGAAGCCGTCCTCGAAGCCGATGACCTCGTCGCCGTGGCCCACCACGGCCCGGTGGACGACCGACCGGATCACTGCGTTCAGGCCGGGGCAGTCGCCGCCCGCGGTGAGAATTCCGATGCGCATCGAGGTGTGTCTCCTGCTCGTTAGTGCCGCGCTTCCCGGGGTCCGGCTGAGGCGGCCCCCGTGCCCTGAACCACGTCGATTGTCCCACGCCGGGCAGGCGCGCCGCTCTTCCGGCGGGCGGACTCCGCTTTCGGCGGGGCGGATCGCACCAGCGGGCAGGAGGGAGCCGAGGGCCGCGACCTCCGGCGGGCGGTATAGCGGCCCCCGCAGGTATCGTCAAGAGGCAATGCAGGCCAATGGCCGCACCCCTCGGAGCGCCGGGGACAGCGCGGGGAGGATCCCCCACGTCCTGGACGGACCGCGGGCCGCGGCACCGCACAACGACGGGAGAGCACGCGTGGCGCGCAGCGTGTACGTGACCGGGATCGACCGGGGGGACGGCCGGCAGGTCGTCGAGCTGGGAGTCATGGAGCTACTGACGCGTCAGGTGGACCGGGTCGGAGTCTTCCGTCCGCTGGTCCACGACGGGCCCGACCGGCTCTACGAGCTGCTGCGGGCCCGCTACCGGCTCTCCCAGAGCCCCGCGTCGGTCTACGGCCTGGACTACCACGAGGCCTCGACCGTGCAGGCGGAGAAGGGGACCGACGAGCTGGTCTCGCTGCTGGTCGAGCGCTTCCACCAGGTGGCCCGGGAGTACGAGGTGGTCCTCGTCCTCGGCAGCGACTTCGCCGCCACCCAGCTGCCCGACGAGCTGGCGCTCAACGCGCGCCTCGCCAACGAGTTCGGCGCCTCGGTGATCGCGGTCGTCGGCGGCAAGGGGCAGACCGCGGAGTCCGTCCGCGCCGAGACCCGTAACGCCTACCGCGCCTACGCCGGCCTCGGCTGCGACGTGCTGGCGATGGTGGTGAACCGGGTCGCCCCCGAGGACCGGGCGGTGATGGCGGAGCGGCTGGCGGCCCGGCTGCCGGTGCCCGTCTCCGTACTGCCGGACGACCCCGCGCTCTCCGCCCCCACGGTCGCCCAGATCACCGCCGCCCTGGACGGCACGGTGCTGCTCGGCGACGACGCGGGGCTCGCGCGGGACGCGCTGGACTTCGTCTTCGGCGGGGCGATGCTGCCGAACCTGCTGAACGCGCTGACGCCCGGCTGCATGGTCGTGACGCCCGGGGACCGATCCGACCTGGTGGTGGGTTCGCTGGCCGCGCACAGCGCCGGCACCCCGCCCATCGCGGGCATCCTGCTGACCCTGAACGAGCGCCCCGGCGAGGAGATACTCACCCTGGCCGCCCGGCTCGCACCGGGGACCCCGGTCGTCTCGGTGGCCGGCGGCTCCTTCCCCACGGCGGCCGAACTCTTCACACTCGAAGGGAAGTTGAACGCGGCGACGCCCCGTAAGGCGGAGACCGCGCTCGGCCTCTTCGAGCGCCATGTCGACACCGGCGCCCTCCTGGAGCGGATCTCGGTGGCCCGCAGCGGCCGGGTCACGCCGATGATGTTCGAGCACGAACTGCTGGAGCAGGCCCGCTCCGACCGCAAGCGCGTGGTCCTGCCCGAGGGCGGCGAGGAGCGGGTACTGCGCGCGGCGGACGTCCTGCTGCGCCGCGACGTCTGCGACCTCACCCTCCTCGGCGATGTCGACACGATCCGCAAGAAGGCCGCCGACCTCGGCATCGACCTCGCCGAGACCCAGATCGTCGACCCGCACACCTCCGAGCTGCGCCAGGCGTTCGCCGAGCGGTACGCGCAGCTGCGCGCGCACCGCGGGGTGACGGTGGAGCTGGCGTACGACGTGGTGGCGGACGTGAACTACTTCGGCACGCTGATGGTGCAGGAGGGGCTGGCCGACGGGATGGTCTCCGGGTCGGTGCACTCCACCGCCGCCACCATCCGCCCGGCCTTCGAGATCATCAAGACCAAGCCGGACGCCTCGATCGTCTCCTCGGTCTTCTTCATGTGCCTGGCCGACAAGGTCCTCGTCTACGGCGACTGCGCGGTCAACCCGGACCCGAACGCCGAGCAGCTCGCGGACATCGCGGTGCAGTCGGCGGTGACGGCCGCCCGGTTCGGCGTCGAGCCGCGGATCGCGATGCTGTCCTACTCCACCGGAACCTCGGGCTCCGGCGCGGACGTCGACAAGGTGCGCGAGGCGACCGAGCGGGTGCGGGCCGAGCGGCCCGAGCTGCGGGTGGAGGGGCCGATCCAGTACGACGCGGCGGTCGAGCCGTCCGTCGCGGCGACGAAGCTGCCGGAGTCGGAGGTGGCCGGGCAGGCCACCGTCCTGATCTTCCCGGACCTGAACACCGGCAACAACACCTACAAGGCCGTGCAGCGCTCGGCCGGCGCGGTGGCGGTCGGCCCGGTGCTCCAGGGTCTGCGCAAGCCGGTCAACGACCTCTCCCGGGGCGCGCTCGTCCAGGACATCGTCAACACGGTGGCGATCACGGCGATCCAGGCGCAGGGCGAGGAGCGCCCCGCATGACGACTTCTCCTGTTCCCGACCACGAAAGCACGGCAGCCCCTGTGGAACCGCATCGTGTCCTCGTCCTCAACTCCGGTTCCTCGTCGGTGAAGTACCAGCTCCTGGACATGCGCGACCGCTCCCGGCTGGCCTCCGGCCTGGTCGAGCGGATCGGCGAGGAGACCTCGCGCCTGGTGCACACCCCGCCGGCCGGCGGCGGCGCCGAGACCCGGGAGCGTGCGGGCCGGATCGCGGATCACGACGCGGCGCTCAGGGCGGCGGCCGAGGAACTGGCGGCGGACGGGCTCGGCCTCGACTCCCCCGAACTCGCCGCGATCGGGCACCGGGTCGTGCACGGCGGGCTGAAGTTCAGCGCACCGACCGTGATCACCGACGAGGTGCTGACGGAGATCGAGCGCCTCGTCCCGGTCGCCCCGCTGCACAACCCGGCCAACATCACCGGCATCCGTACGGCGCTGGCGCTCCGCCCGGACCTGCCGCAGGTCGCCGTCTTCGACACGGCGTTCCACACGACGATGCCGGAGTCTGCGGCCCGGTACGCGATCGACGTGGAGACCGCCGACGCGCACCGCATCCGCCGCTACGGTTTCCACGGCACCTCGCACGCGTACGTCTCCCGGAAGACGGCCGAGCTGCTGGGCAAGGCTCCCGAGGACGTCAACGTCATCGTGCTGCACCTCGGCAACGGGGCCTCCGCCTCGGCGGTCGCGGGCGGGCGGTGCGTGGAGACGTCCATGGGGCTGACCCCCTTGGAAGGACTCGTGATGGGTACGCGCTCCGGGGACATCGATCCGGCGGTCGTCTTCCACCTGAAGCGGGTGGCGGGCATGTCGGCCGACGAGATCGACGTCCTGCTCAACAAGAGGAGCGGGCTGGTCGGGCTCTGCGGCGACAACGACATGCGGGAGATCCGCCGCCGGATCGAGGAGGGCGACGAGAAGGCCGCGCTCGCCTTCGAGATCTACATCCACCGGCTGAAGAAGTACATCGGCGCGTACGCGGCGGTGCTCGGCCGGGTGGACGCGGTGGTGTTCACGGCGGGGGTCGGCGAGAACTCGGCCCCGGTGCGGGAGGCTGCCATCGCGGGTCTGGAGGAGTTCGGTCTCGCGGTGGACGCCGGCCTCAACGCCGTACGGTCCGGTGAGCCGCGGCTGATCTCTCCGGAGTACGCACGGGTCGCGGTCGCCGTGGTGCCGACGGACGAGGAGCTGGAGATCGCCGGCCAGACGTTCGCGCTCGTCGGAGGTCCTGGGCCCTCGGGCCTCGGACAGGTCGACAACTGAGCGCCCCCGCGCCCCTTTGTATCTTCCACCAGACGGAATATTCCGCAGCGAAACAAACCGATAGGATCCGCCTCATGCGCCGTTCCAAAATCGTCTGCACCCTCGGTCCCGCCGTCGACTCCCATGAGCAGCTCGTCGCTCTGATCGAGGCCGGCATGAGCGTGGCCCGTTTCAACTTCAGTCACGGCACCCACGAGGAACACCAGGGCCGGTACGACCGCGTCCGCGAGGCGGCCGCCGAGACCGGCCGCGCGGTGGGCGTGCTCGCCGACCTCCAGGGCCCGAAGATCCGCCTGGCGAAGTTCGCCGAGGGCCCGGTCGAGCTGGTCCGCGGGGACGAGTTCACCATCACCTCCGAGGACGTCCCCGGCGACAAGTCGATCTGCGGCACGACCTACAAGGGTCTGCCCGGCGACGTCACCAAGGGCGACCCGATCCTGATCAACGACGGCAATGTCGAGCTGAAGGTCGTCGAGGTCGTCGGCCCCCAGGTCAGGACCATCGTCATCGAGGGCGGTGTCATCTCCGACCACAAGGGCATCAACCTGCCCGGCGCGGCGGTCAACGTGCCGGCCCTCTCCGAGAAGGACGTCGAGGACCTGCGCTTCGCCCTGCGGATGGGCTGCGACCTGGTCGCCCTCTCCTTCGTCCGGGACGCCGACGACGTCAAGGACGTCCACAAGGTGATGGACGAGGAGGGCCGCCGGGTCCCCGTCATCGCCAAGGTGGAGAAGCCGCAGGCGGTCGAGCACATGGAGGGCGTCGTCATGGCGTTCGACGGTGTGATGGTGGCCCGCGGTGACCTGGCGGTGGAGTACCCGCTGGAGAAGGTCCCGATGGTGCAGAAGCGCCTCATCGAGCTGTGCCGCCGCAACGCCAAGCCGGTGATCGTGGCGACCCAGATGATGGAGTCGATGATCACCAACTCGCGGCCGACCCGCGCCGAGGCGTCCGACGTCGCCAACGCGATCCTGGACGGCGCGGACGCGGTCATGCTGTCGGCCGAGTCGTCGGTGGGCGCGTACCCGATCGAGACGGTCAAGACGATGTCGAAGATCGTCTGCGCCGCCGAGGAGGAGCTGCTCTCCAAGGGCCTCCAGCCGCTGGTACCGGGCAAGAAGCCCCGTACGCAGGGCGGCTCGGTGGCCCGCGCGGCCTGCGAGATCGCGGACTTCCTGGACGGCAAGGCCCTGGTCGCCTTCACCCAGTCCGGCGACACCGCCCGCCGCCTCTCCCGCTACCGCGTGGCCCAGCCGATCCTGGCCTTCACCACGGACGAGGGCACCCGCAACCAGCTGGCCCTGAGCTGGGGCGTCGAGTCGCACGTGGTCCCGCACGCGGACAACACCGACGCGATGGTCGACCTGGTCGACGCAGAGCTGCTCAAGCTCAACCGCTACAACAACGGCGACACGATGATCATCACGGCCGGTTCGCCCCCCGGCGTCCCCGGCACCACGAACATGGTCCGGGTGCACCACCTGGGCGGCGAGCAGGGTTAGTCCCGCCGCCTCAGCCGACCCGAGGGGCGGTGTTCCGGAGCGATCCGGAGCACCGCCCCTCGGCGTTCGTTTCCGCTCTCAGGCCGTACGGGCGAAGTCGCCGCCGACCTCGTACGTCGTCCCGCCGGCGGTCCTGGCCGTGGCCCGGTACGTGTCCGGTGCGGCGTCGCGGCCGCCCGGCGCATGGTCGTACTGCCCGGCGAAGACATGCGTCCCGGCCGGGACCGTGCGGCCGGCCTTGAGCGTCCAGCGGTGGACGAGGACGCCGTCCCGCTCGCGTACGGAGAGGTCGAAGTCCCCGTCCGGCCGGGTCTGCCAGGTGCCGGTGGAGCGGACCTGGCCGGTCTGCGGGACGAGGAGTTCCACCGTGAGCGCGGTGAGCGGTTCCTGGGACTTGAGCGTGACCTCGCTCTGTGCCCAGTCAGGGTTGTCCTCGGGGGCGATGGAGCCGTCCGCCCAGAGCGGCCCGTCGGTGGTGGAGAGGCTCCCGCCGCCCGGTGCGGGCGGGCGGTCCTCGTCGGTGCGCGGCGGGGTGCCGCCGGCCGACGGAGTGGGCGGCCGGGCAGGCTCCTCAGGCGCCCCGGACGGCACAGGAGGCGTCGCGTCGGGGCTCCCGGTCGCGACCGGGGGTGCGGGGATGCGGTCAGAGGGGCGGGGCGCCGGCGTGGCCCGCTCCTGTGGTGCCTCCTCCTGTGGTGCCTCCTCCTGTACGACGGACGATCCCGGTACGTCGTCGGGCGCCTGGACCACCGACGCCACGGCGAAGCCGCCGACCACGCACGCCCCGGCGGCGACGAACCCGGCGAGGGCGGCCCTCGGCCAGACGAAACGGATCCGGCGGGCGGGGGCGCCGTGGCTCTGAGGCCTCGCCCGCTCGATGCGGGCGAGCATCCGGGCCCGGTCAGGGTGGTGCGAGGAGGCAGCCTCCCGCAGCTCCCCGGGCAGGTCGCTCATCGTTCTCCCCTTCCCGCGAGTTCGAGCGAGGTACGGCCGGCCAGCAGTCGTTCGAGCTCCGCCATCCCCTTGGAGGTCTGGCTCTTGACCGTGCCGACCGATATCCCGAGAGCCAGCGCGGTGTCCTTCTCCGACAGGTCGAACGCGTGCCGCAGCACGACGCACGCCCGCTTGCGGAAGGGCAGTCTCCCCAGCGCCTGCCGCACGTCGAGGACCGCCGCCACGTCGGGGCCCTCCGCCGGGTCACCGCGCCGGGACCAGAAGAGCGCGACGCGGTGGCGTTCGCGTACGGCCGCGCGGACGCGGCTGCGGGCCATGTTGGCGACGACCCCACGGGCGTACGCGACGGGGTGCTCGGCCGCACGGACCCGGTCCCAGCGGTCCCATAGCGCCACCAGCGCGTCCGCCGCGAGGTCGTCGGCGGCGGCCGCCTCGCCCGTCAGCAGGTGGGCGAGGCGGGCGAGTTCCGCGTAGTGGCGGTCGAAGAAGTCATGGAACTCCGCGGACGCGTCGTCAGCCATGTCCAAAACCGCTCCCTCGTGCATGCGGATCGCTGCCTACTTCATCCCCGCGCCGATGTCCGGAGTGCCGGTGACCAGGAAGGTGGTCGCCGGGAGGGAGCCGTCGGCCCGGCGGGGCCCGTACGCGCTGGTCGGATCGGTACGCAGGCCCGCGGGCCCCGCCTGCCCGGCGTCCCAGGTGTTGGCGGCCGAGACGACGCGCTTGCCGAGCTTCGCCGCGCCGGTCGCGTTGTCCACCGCGAGGTTACGGGAGAGGCGCGCGGGCGAGGAGGCGAAGTAGTAGCCGGAGGCGTCGTTGGCGTAGGCGGTGTTGCGGTGCAGCCGCAGGGCGCCCGGGTTGCTGTTCTCCGTGAAGCCGTGCTTGCTGTTGTCCCAGGCGGCGTTGCCGGTGACGACGTGCGCGGCGCTCGCCCCGCCGCCGCCCAGCTTGAAGCCGTTGCCGTTGCCCTCGAAGGCGGAGTCGTTCCAGCGGTTCACCCCGTTCCCGTACGCCCAGCTGCGCTCGATCCGGACAGGGCTGGCCCACTGCCAGAGGTCGATGCCATCGTCGGCGTTGTTGTAGAGGCGTGCGCCGATGACCTTGTTGCCGGTGCCGGAGCCGAACTTGATGGCGAGGCCGTCGGCGTTCTGGCCGTGGTTCCTGGCGTCGTAGTTGCCGTACGAGTCGAGGTTCTCGATCAGGTTGTCGTTCGTCCCCTCCCCGCGCAGCGTGAAGCCGGAGTCGCCGTTGCCGTGGGTGGTGAGGTTGCGGAAGATCCCGCCGGTGGACGAGGTCACGACGACCCCGTGGGCGCCGGAGTTGCGGAACGTCAGGTTCGACAGGGTCCAGCGGTCGCCGCCTATCGCGACCAGCCACTCCCCCTTGGGCAGCTTGGACCCGTCGACGACCGCCTTCTCCGTCCCGTGGGCGGTGACGGTGATCCGGCGCTGCGCGGTCCCGTTCGCCTGGCTCTTGAGGCTCTTGGCGGGGTGGTACGTACCGCCGCGCAGCTGGATGGTGGTGCCAGGCGCTGCGGCGGCGAACGCCTTCTCCAGCTGGGCCGTGGTCGAGACGACGACGGTCCCGGCGGCGCTCGCGTCATCGGGGGCCGTAGCCGCCCAGACGCCCACGCCCCCCGCGGCCACGGCGACGGCCACGGCGGCCGAGAGCGTTCGGGTCCTGCGGTGGCGTCCTCTGCTGGTGCTCACGTGGGTGCTTCCTTCGCTCGGTCGGGTCGGCAGGGGCGGGCAGGGCAGTTCGGTGCCTGGCCCGTGCCCCCTGGTTGCCGCCGCTCGCGGAAAGGTTGCCGGGGCGTGCGGGAAATGTGAGGCGGCTGATGCTCGGCGTTCGTCCCGGTCAGCCCCGGGCATCCCGTTCGACGCCTTCCGTGAGGATCGGGACATCACCGCCGGGCCGCCCGGACTGGACGAACCGCTCACCGTGCGCCGGTGACGCGGCCCGCTGTTCTCCACGGCAGATGACCGTGGGCTGTACCCCTCGCGAGGGGTACAGCCCACGGCTCTGTGCGGCTCCCGGACGGGAGCAGGCGGCGGCTAGTTCTTGCCGCCGTCGAGGTAGTTCTGCAGGCCCGGGACCCTGAGCGAGCCGCCGAACTGGCCGGCCTGGGTGACCTTGACCTTGGTGAAGAAGGCGAAGGGCACGTTCAGGGGCGGCGGGGTCTGCGGGTTGAACGTGATCGGGATGAGGCCGAAGAGGTTGCCCTTCAGCTCCTCCGTGTACATCGTCACCGTGCCGTTGCGGATGGTCGACGTGGAGCCCGGACGGGACCTCACGTGGCCGGTCGTGCCCGCAGGGCCGGTGGTGAGCTGGTGGAGGTCCTTGATGTCGATGGAGCTGGCGGTGAACTTCAGCACCTTCTTGATGGAACCGTCCGACTTCTTCACCTCGACGATGCCCTTGTAGTCCAGGCCGTTGAGCGTGAGCAGCGAGGACTCCAGGATCCACGGGTCGGCCGGCAGCAGCGGGATGCCGGGCTCCAGGGACGCCGCGGCGAGGGCCTCCGGGTCGGGTTCGGGGCAGGGGAAGCGCGGCTTGGCGCCGTCGGGGATGTCCTCGTCCTTCCTGGGGTCGAGTCCCTTGACGTCGTCGTCGAGCTCCCTGACGTCCTCGCCCGCCTTCTCGGCGGCATCGCGGATCGCGTCGGCCGTCTTTCCGGCTTCTTCCTTCGCCCGGTCGGTGGCGTCCTTCGCGGGGCCGTCCGCCGCGTCCTTCGGCGCGTCCTTCTCCGGATCCTTCGGCTCGTCGGCCGGTTCCGGGGAGTCGGCCGCGGGGCTCGGGGACGGGCTCGCCGTCTCGTCGGGCTTCTCCTCGGCCGGGTCCTTGCCCTTGTCCGGGTCGAAGAGGTCCTTGAGGGCGTCGCCCAGGCCCAGCGGGTCGATCGGGTTCTTCGACCGGGTGGGCGTCGGGGTGGGGCTCGGCTCCTCGGCGGGCTTCTCGTCGGTCGTGTCGGGCTTCTGCCCCGCGTCGGGCTTCTCGTCGGCCGCCGGGTCCCCGGTTGGCGTGCCGCTCTCCGTGGGCTTCGGGGTGGCGCCGTCGTCCTGGCCCGGCTGCTGGCCCTTGTCCGGCTGCTCGCCCTTGTCCGTGGGCGTCGCCGACGGGGTCGGGGTGGCCTTCGGGGACTCGGACGCGGACGCGTCGGGCTCGTCGGACCGGGTGACGCAGGGGCCCGGGGCGAAGGGGATGTCGGGGTTGCCGTCGGCCATGGCGAGCTTCGGCGTGAGGCCCATGCCGACGAAGACGGCGGTCGGCATCGCGGCGAGCGCGAAGGCCTTCTTGCCGCTCGGCATGTGCAACTTGGTCAGCAGCGACTTCTTGGGGGCCGCGTGGCGGGGGCCCTTGCGCTCGCGGAGGCCGTCCTCGGCATACGCGTTCGGCTGCTGTTGCTCGTCACCCCGCACGATGTGTCCCCCCGTCATAGCCGGAGGCCGCGTCGTGGTCACCCGCCGGCTGCTGCGGGACAGCCGCGCCCTGCAGGGCGCCCTCGGGGGCGTACCCGCTCTCCGGCTGCTGCTTGTCCAGCGGCAACGGGGCGTCCCGCAAGGCCGCTTCGTCCGCATGGGGCTCGCCCGGTGCCCAGGAGATGGACAGGGCTCCGCCGATGAGCGCGAGAAGGAATCCGATGACGAAGCCACCGATGTTGGCGACCGGCAGGGAGATCAGCGCGAGGAGGATGGCCGCGACACCGGCGAACACCCGGACGATGCTGTGGAACCACATCGTCAGGCCCAGCGTGATCAGCAGGACCCCGATGATGAGGGATCCGGCGCCGGCAGTGGTGGACATCGCCAGCGTCATGTTGCCGAGGTGGAGATCGGCGTACGGGAAGTAGGCGATGGGCGCACCGCCCAGCATGGTGAACAGACCCGCCCAGAACGGCCGGTTACCCCGCCAGGTACGGAATCCCCGCCGGTAGACGGTGAGGTTGTGCTCGTTCTGCCCTGTGGACTCGGGGCTCATGGAAAACAGCTCCCTGGAACCGGTACTGCTGTGAGAGGAGAAAGGGTGGGCGGCCGGAAGACCCTGCCGGGGCGCCCCGGCCACCCGGGCGAGTGCTTAGAAGCACTCCTTGACGCCCTTGTGCAGCTTCAGGCTCAGGTTGCTGAGCTTGAAGGTGCCGGCGGTGGTCGCCCACGCCGTCTGCTTCACATCGGTCAGGGTGGCCTTCTTGGCCCGCTGCGCGAAGCCGTTGGGGTTGACCCCCTTCTCGGTCCCGGGCTGGATGCCGGGCGCACCGACGGAACCGGCCGCGACACCGATGTCGATGTTCTCGAAGTAGGCGTCGGCGTCGAGCTGGGCGATGTCCAGGTAGAGGTTGGTCGCCACGACCGGGTTCTCCGGGTTGGTGCCGGCCCTCAGCTGCAGGCTGACGTTGCCGATGCCGAAGGGCACCTCCGGCGTGACCACCGACTGGCACATGTTGGTGATCGTGGCCTTGCTGAAGCCCGAGACCGCCACCGGGTGCTGGGCATCGTTGCCCTTGAGGTCCTTGCCGACGGCAACACTGCCGTACTGGACGAAGTCATCGCCCACCAGCTTGTCGGTCCGGACCTTGAAGCTCTGGCCGGACACGGCGAAGGACGCGGCCAGCGCACCCTGCGCGAGCCCGACGCCCACCGCCGCCGTCGCGACGACGCTCGGCACCATGACCAGGGCGAAACGCTTCCATCTTGTCCCACCGCGAACCTGGGAACTCATAACTTGCTCCTTCTTCTCGGACGTACATCTCCGGGCGGGTGGGAAACCCGTCCTGGGATGGGAGAAGTGCTACGTCCTCGGGAAGGAGAGCGCCCGCAGACGGAGGCGTGTACCGCATCCGCTGCACCGGCGTTCACCCCCGAGCGACAAACCACTGGCTGCACGGTGTGTACAGCCGGCCGGACAGGCCCCGCCTCCTGGCGAGAACCCCCCTGTCCACGACCGGCGCCACTGCCGCCGGCCCACTCGGTGGGGACCCAACAGGCCCCTCGGCACCGGCTGGAGACCGGGCTGAAGGTATGGGACCGAGCGTGGCCGATCGTGGTGCATTCGGCGCCGCCGCACAAGGGGGGTCGTTACTTGCCAGTAACGACCTGATAACCGTGGTACGACCGGGCGCCAGCGTGCGGCCACACAGGGTGGCACGAAAAGGACATCGAAACAGCGGGAAACTCAGCCGAAACCAGACAGAGCGACCTCATCGACTTACTGCCAGTAACAGCACGTCTCATTGTCAATTCTTGGTAAAGCGGGGGTGTCTCCTGGCGTGCGGACGGCAAAACGGCCGTGATACCCCAGGGGCATCACGGCCGTCTTGTCACATCGGAACAATCAGCTCGCGAACGGGACAATCAGCTCGCGACCACTTCGCCCTCACATGCGGCGATCAGAACAGCACGCGCGCCAGCGCGGTGCGGGCGGCGGTGACCCGGGGGTCGTCGGGGCCGATCACCTCGAAGAGCTCCAGCAGTCGCAGCCGGGCGGTGTTGCGGTCGTCGCCGGTGTTGCGGCGGACCACCTCGACGAGCCGGCCGAAGGCGTCCTCGACATGGCCGCCGACCAGGTCCAGGTCGGCGGCGGCGACCTGGGCGGTCACATCGCCCGGGTCGTCCGCCGCGTCCTTGCGGACCGCGTTCGGGTCCATGGTCTGGACGCGGGCGAGCAACTCCGCCTGGGCCAGGCCGAGCTTGGCCTCCGGGTTGGCCGGGTCGTCGGTGAGCACGTTCTTGTACGCCTGCACGGCGCCGCCGAAGTCGTTGGCGTCGAGAGCGGAGGCAGCGGCCTCCAGCAGGGCGTCGTACGGGCCGGCCGGCACCTCGGCCGGGACGGCGTCGGGCGAGGCGTTCGGGTCGACGGCGATCCCGGTGAGGCCGAACCGCTCCTCGCCGACCTGGATCAACTGGTCCAGCGTCTCGCGGATCTGGGCCTCGGGGGCCGCGCCCTGGAAGAGCGGGAGGGCCTGCCCGGCCACGACGGCGAAGACCGCCGGGATGCCCTGGATGCCGAACTGCTGCATCAGCATCTGGTTGGCGTCGACATCGACCTTGGCCAGCAGGAAGCGGCCGTTGTACTCGACGGCCAGGCGCTCCAGCAGGGGGCCCAACTGCTTGCACGGCTCGCACCACTCGGCCCAGAAGTCGATGACGACGGGTACTTCGGCGGAGCGCTGGAGGACATCGCGCTCGAAGCCTGCTTCATCGACGTCGATCACCAGGGCGGCGGGCGTCACGGCACCGGCGTCCCCTGTGCGGGCGGCCTGCGCACGGGCCTGCTCCGCCTTGGCCTTGGCCTCGCCGGCCGCCTTGACAGCGGCGAGGTCGACGACGCCGCTCATGGACATGTTCCTAGGCTGCATACCTACATCCTCCCCCCTGAGCACACCGTTCCGGAAAGCGATACAAGAACCGGGCCGGTCCGCGGCGCCGGCCGGCGCGCCGGGCGGACGGACAGAGACGGTCCCCGGGGCCCCGAAGAACCCCGGCGGGGCTCCGAAAAGACCCCGGTGGAACAGAGACGGGCCCGGATAGGACCCGGTGGGCCTTCCGGATCCCCATCCGGCCGGCCCGTGCGGCTCCGGGTCCCCACCCGGCGCCTTGTGGCTGTCGCTCGTTCGTTCCGTGGCGTACGGGGCGGGCCTGCCGCCCTCCTTACGCTACGACCCGTAGCGTAACTGCCGATCGGCCCGCCGGAACAGGCCGTCCCGGTGATCTGTCTCACGGAACCCGGGGCGGACCGGACCTCCCTACCGGCCGGTATGGTCGCCGCATCATGAGCCGCACCGACCCCCGAACCGCCCGAACAGGACGCCCGCGCTCCACCGCCGCCGATGCCGCGATCCTGGAGGCGACGCGCGCCTCCCTGGTCGACCTCGGCTGGTCGAAGCTGACCATGGGCGATGTGGCGGCCCGGGCAGGCGTCGCCAAGACGACCCTCTACCGGCGCTGGGCGGGCAAGAACGAGCTGGTGGTGGACGCGGTGGCCGTCCTCTTCGACGAGCTGGAGCTCCCCGACCGGGGCAGTCTGGCCGCCGACGTGCAGGGCGTGGTGCTCCAGTTCGCCGCCCTGCTGGAGCGGCCGGAGACCCGGACGGCGCTGATGGCGGTGGTCGCCGAGTCCACCCGGGACGACTCGCTGCGCCGCCGGATCCGCTCGGCCATCGTGGACCGGCAGAAGCGGCTGGTGCTCCTGGGCCGGGAACGGGCCCAGGCCCGCGGCGAGCTGCGGTACGAGGACGACGCCTCGGCCGCCGCCCGCAACGCGGACCTGATCTTCGACGTGATCGCCGGAGCCGTGGTGCACCGCACGCTGGTGAGCGCCGAACCGGTGGACGCCGCGTGGGCGAGCGGGTTCACGACGCTGTTGCTGCTCGGACTGGCCGGCGCCGAGGCGGGTAGCGCCACTCACACCTGGTAGCGGTTCGGGACCGCCGGCCGGGGACCGCGCCCGAGGATCCCCCGTACGTCCTCGACCGCTTCTGCCGCTCCGGGGCCGCCCGCGCCCTCCCCGGCACGGGGCCGGGCTCGCGATGGCCCGGCAGACCGCCCGTGCGCACGGGGCGGAGCTGACGGTGGGGGCGGCGCCGGGCGGCGGGGCGCTGTTCGTGGTGGCGTTCGGCGGGGAGGGCCCGCAGCGGGGCGAGCCCTGGCTCCGTAGAGCCTCAGAAGCCCGGCGGCTCCGTGTACGTGCCCCACTCCTCGCGCAGCGCCTCGCAGATCTCGCCGAGCGTGGCCTCGGCCCGTACCGCGTCCAGCATCGGCGCGATCATGTTCGAGCCGTCGCGGGCCGCGGCCAGCATCGCGCCCAGCGCGGCGCTCACCTTCGCGTCGTCCCGGGCGGCCTTGCGCGCGGTGAGCTGGCTGACCTGGTCGCGCTCGACCTCGTGGCTGACCCGGAGGATCTCCAGGTCGCCGGTGACCGAGCCGTGGTGGACGTTGACGCCGACGACCCGCTTGTCGCCCTTCTCCAGGGACCGCTGGTACTGGAAGGCGGACTCGGCGATCTCGCCGGTGAACCAGCCGTCCTCGATGCCGCGCAGGATGCCGGAGGTCATCGGGCCGATGGGATGCTGCCCGTCGGGATGTGCCCGGGTGCCGCGCTCCCTGATCTGGTCGAAGATCTTCTCGGCCTCGGCCTCGATGCGGTCGGTGAGCTGCTCCACGTACCAGGAGCCGCCCAGCGGGTCGGCCACATTGGCGACGCCGGTCTCCTCCATCAGCACCTGCTGGGTGCGCAGCGCGATCTCGGCGGCCTGCTCGGAGGGGAGGGCGAGGGTCTCGTCCAGGGCGTTGGTGTGGAGCGAGTTGGTGCCGCCGAGCACGGCGGAGAGGGCTTCGACAGCCGTTCGTACGACGTTGTTGTACGGCTGCTGCGCGGTGAGGGAGACCCCGGCGGTCTGGGTGTGGAAGCGGAGCCACTGCGCCTTGTCGGTCTTGGCGCCGTACGTCTCCTTCATCCAGCGGGCCCAGATGCGGCGCGCGGCGCGGAACTTGGCGATCTCCTCGAAGAAGTCGAGGTGGGCGTCGAAGAAGAAGGAGAGCCCGGAGGCGAACGTATCGACGTCGAGGCCCCGGGAGAGGCCGAGCTCCACATAGCCGAACCCGTCCGCGAGGGTGTACGCCAGCTCCTGCGCGGCCGTCGCCCCGGCCTCGCGGATGTGGTAGCCGGAGACGGAGAGCGGCTTGTAGGCGGGGATGGAGGAGGCGCAGTGCTCCATCAGGTCGCCGATGAGGCGCAGATGGGGCTCGGGCTGGAAGAGCCACTCCTTCTGCGCGATGTACTCCTTGAAGATGTCGGTCTGGAGCGTGCCGTTGAGCACCCCCGGGTCGACGCCCTGGCGCTCGGCGGCGACCAGGTACATGCAGAAGACCGGGACGGCGGGGCCGCTGATCGTCATGGAGGTGGTGACGTCACCGAGCGGGATGCCCTTGAAGAGGGTCTCCATGTCGGCGGCGGAGTCGATGGCGACCCCGCAGTGGCCGACCTCGCCGAGCGAGCGCGGTTCGTCGGAGTCGCGGCCCATCAGGGTCGGCATGTCGAAGGCGACGCTGAGTCCGCCGCCGCCCGCCGCGAGGATCATCTTGTAGCGCTCGTTGGTCTGCTCGGCGTTGCCGAAGCCGGCGAACTGGCGGATGGTCCAGGTGCGGCCCCGGTAGCCGGTCGGGTGCAGCCCGCGGGTGAAGGGGTACTCCCCCGGCCAGCCGATCCGCTCGAACCCCTCGTACGTGTCGCCGGGGCGCGGCCCGTAGACCGGCTCCACCGGGTCCCCGGAGAGCGTGGTGAAGTCCGCGTCACGCTTGCGGGCCTTGTCGTAACGGGCCTGCCAGCGGAGGCGGCCTTCCTCGATCGCGTCAGCGTCCATGCTTCGAATTTACTAGGACGTCCTAGTAAATGTCGATGGCAAACCGCCCGGCGCTTTTGCGCGGGGCGGTGAGGGTGCCGTGCCGGTCAGGCCTGCGCGGGCTCCGTGGCGGGCTTGGTGACCAGCACCTGGGCCTCGCGGCTGACCTTCGGCTCGACGAAGAAGGAGGCGAAGGGGATGCAGCCGGCCGCCAGCACCCACAGGAGCTTGCCGAACGGCCACTTCGCCTTGGAGCCGAGGTCGAAGGCGAAGATGACGTAGACGATGAACAGCACGCCGTGGATCTGGGAGATCACCATGGTGTCGCCGGTGTCGAAGGCGTACTTCGCGATGATCGCCACCGTGAAGACGAGCAGCCAGACGGCGGTGACGTAAGCCATCACCCGGTAGCGGGTGAGCACGTTCTGTTTCATGGACACGAGCGTAACGGGGCGGCCGGGGCGATCTTCGCCCACCCCCGGGCCTCACTCACCCCTCGTCGAAGTCCTGCGCCGCCACCCGCAGCGGCCGGAGCATCGCGAAGATCTCCGCGCACTCCTCGGCGTCGTACACCCCGAGCCCGAAGTCCATCGCGACCAGGTCCTCGGTGGCCGACTCGACGACCTCGCGCCCCTTGTCGGTGATCGAGGCCAGCGTGCCGCGGCCGTCGTTGGGGTTGGGGCGCTTGCTCACCAGGCCGGACTTCACCAGCCGGTCCACCGTGTTGGTGACGGAGGTGGGGTGCACCATCAGCCGCTCACCGATCTTGGACATCGGCAGCTCACCGGCCTTGGAGAAGGTGAGCAGCACCAGCGCCTCGTACCGGGCGAAGGTCAGACCGTACGGCTTGACGACGGCGTCGACCTCGGCGAGCAGGATCTGCTGGGCCCGCATGATCGAGGTGATCGCCCCCATCGAGGGCACCGGCCCCCAGCGCTGATGCCAGAGTTCCTCGGCACGGGCGATGGGGTCGAAGGGAAGGCTGAGCGGCTTCGGCACGGCACCGACCTTACCGACTGGTCACATGCCGGTCAGCCCCGTCTCGCCTTTCGGTATCGGACATCTGACCGGGGGCCGTACGGCGGACCTCGGCGACGACGAGGAGCGCGACGGCGGTACCGATGATTCCGGATCCGGCGACCACGTGGTGCACCGGGAAGAACTCGGCCGCGAGCCCCGCCAGCGCCATCCCGGTGCCCTGGATCGTCATCAGCCCGGCGGTGAGCAGCGTCATGGCCCGGCCGCGCAGCTCGGGCGGCACGGCGTCCACGAACCACTGGTCGAGCCCGATGACGTACGCCGCCCCCATCCCGGCCAGCGCGAGGACGGCGAGGGCGAGCGGCAGCCCCGGGCGGACCACGTACACCACCAGCGGCAGCAGGCCCACGGCGGCGACCGGCAGCACGATCCGGGAGCGGGTCCGGGGGCGGAGCGCGGACCCCACGAAGAGCTCGGCCCCCACGTGGCCGACGGCCATCGCGCAGAGCAGCAGCCCGAGGGCGGCCGGACCGGCGCCGATCTCGGCCGCGTACGGGGCGGCGAGCGCCTCCGGGGCGACCACGAACATCGGGGGCAGCCAGAGCAGGAGCAGCAGCGCCCGGATCCGGCGGTCGCCCAGCACCAGGCGGGCCCCGGACAACGACTCCCTGAGCAGGGTGGCGGAGCCGTTCCCGGCGCGGGCGGGGCGGTCGCGGGTGCCGAAGCGGAGGAGGGCCGCCGAGCAGAGGAAGGTGACCACGGTGACGGCGATCGCCTCGCGCGGGGAGAGCACGGTGAGCAGCACGCCGCCCGCGCCGAAGCCGATGAGCATCGCGCTCTGCGAGACGATCCGCAGGAGGGAGCGGCCGAGGACATAGAGGTCGCCGTCGCCCAGGATGTCGGTGAGCGCGGCCATCCGGGTCCCGGTGAAGACCGGCGCGACCGCGGCGACCAGGCAGCGCAGGGCGAGGAGTCCGGCGACCGGGACGACGGGCACCAGCATCACGGCGACGCAGGCCGCGCAGACGAGATCGCAGACGACCAGGACCCGGCGGGCCGGGCAGCGGTCGGCGACCCCGGCGAACAGCGTCCCGCCGATCACGTACGGGAGCAGCCCCAGCGCGAACGTCAGGGCGCTGAGCAGCGGGGAGCCGGTGAGGTCGTACACGAGGACGGTGAGGGCGAGTTCGCTGACGACGACGCCGAGGAGCGACAGCAGGTGGGCGGCGAAGACGGCCCGGAACTCGGTCACGGCGAAGACGGCGCGGTAGCCGGCGGGCGGGGCGGTGGCAGATCCCTGGGACATGACAAGAGCCTGGGCCCGATGCACCCCTGCGCCGTAGAGTTTCGGCCGGAGGCGAATGTTCACCGGTCGGCGGCCATGGGGGGGAAGCGTGCCGTTCCAGCTGCACTTCGACGAGAGCGACCTGCTGCGCTGCCGGTTCGCGCTCTCACCGCTGGTCGAGACCCAGGAGGCCGTGCGCACGCTGGCCCGCCCCTACCGGCACGGCTACCACCTCCCCTGGCTCCGGCAGATCCGCGAGGCGGCCGCGGCCCTCGATCTGGCACCGCTGTGGCTGCTCATGCCGGACGGCGGCCATAATCCGGACTTCATCTGCCCGCCCCCGATCGGCCCGCTGGCCACCTTCGAGGAGGAGATCGCGGCGGTCCGGGCGGTCGATCCGGAGGTCGCCCGGGCGGACATGGCGCTGGCCCTGTCGGAGCGGCCCGCCGCGCTGGAGTCCGCGGCCGGCCGACGCCTGCTGGCCGACCCAGCGCGGACCGTGCGCGAGATCGCCGATCTGCTGGAGCGGGCCTGGCAGACACTGATCGAACCGTACTGGCCCCGGCTGCGGGCGGTCCTGGAGGCGGACATCGCCCACCATTCCCGCCGGCTCGCGGACAACGGGCTCGCGGGGCTGCTCGGCGAGGTGAGCGCGCAGCTGAGCTGGAACGGCTCGACACTCACCGTGGAGGGGACGCGGGGCGACCACCATCAGGTGCTGGGCGGAGGGGGGCTGGTGCTGATGCCGAGCGTCTTCGTCTGGCCCGAGGTGGTGGGCGGCCACCAGGAGCCGTGGCAGCCCGGGCTGATCTACCCGGCGCGCGGGATCGGCGGGCTGTGGAGCGCGGCCGGTGAGCGGACACCGGACGCCCTGGCCCGGCTGCTGGGCCGGGCCAGGGCGGACGTGCTGCACGCGCTGGACGAACCGGCCGGCACGAGCGCCCTGGCCCACCGGCTCGGGCTCGCCCCCTCCTCCGTATCAGCGCATCTGTCGGTGCTGCGGGGGGCGGGACTGCTGACGTCGCGGCGGTACGGACACCAGGTGCTGTACGAGCGCACGCCGCTGGGGGTCGCGCTGGCGGTCTCGGGCTGAGCAGGGGCCCGGCTTCCCGGTTGCGGCCGCACCGGGGCGTTCGGTGGTCACCGATGGTGTCGCACCGCCACTCACGGTGACTGATATGTCACGATTGACACTGTCTCTCCGTGCTCAGCCGTGTTCCGCTGTGCCGTCGTCCGTATGCCACCAGCGCATATGCTCCCGTAGCCCGTGAGCCACCGTCGTCCGAGGGGGCTGGATGCCCGGCCGCAGAATCATCCCCACAGTCTCCAAAGTCTCC
This sequence comes from Streptomyces sp. NPDC006261, assembly GCF_040613515.1. Lineage (NCBI taxonomy): Bacteria > Bacillati > Actinomycetota > Actinomycetes > Kitasatosporales > Streptomycetaceae > Streptomyces > Streptomyces sp. NPDC006261. The sequence goes on along the minus strand of NZ_JBEXSI010000017.1, from coordinate 98,495 downwards.
GGAGCCTTCAGACTCTCCGGAGCCTTCAGCGTTCTCCCCGTCCTGACCGCCGTCGCCCTGACGACCGCCCTCGCCGCGGGCTGCTCCTCACCGGACGGCCCGAGCCCCACGGCCGCCGCGGCCGACCCCGTACGGGGCGAACCCGCGCCGAGCGCGGCCTCCCCGTACTGGGTGGACCCGGACAGCGACGCCGCCCGTCAGGTGCGCGCCTGGGACCGGCAGGGCCGGGAGGACGACGCGAAGGCGCTGCGGCGGATCGCCGACCGGCCGGTGGCGCTCTGGCCCGCCTGGGACGCGCCCGGGCCCGACATCGTGGCCGCCGCGAAGGCCGCGGCCGAGACGAAGAAGAGCATCCTGCTCGTCGCGTACAACATCCCCCACCGTGACTGCGGGCTCTACTCGGCGGGCGGCGCTAAGGACGGGGACGCCTACCGCACCTGGCTCGGGGAGTTCGCCGAGGCCATCGGCGACGCCCCGGCCACCGTGATCCTGGAGCCCGACGCCCTCCCCCACGTCGCGGACGGCTGCACCCCGCCCGAGCACCACGCCGAGCGCTTCCAGCTGCTCTCCGAGGCCGTGGACACGCTCAAGGCCAAGCCGCGGACCAAGGTCTACCTGGACGCGGGCAACCCGGACTGGATCAAGGAACCGTCCAAGATCGCCGAACCGCTGCGACAGGCCGGGATCGACCGGGCCGACGGGTTCTCGCTGAACGTCTCCAACTTCCAGCGGACCGCCGACGTGAAGAAGTACGGAGCTCGCCTCTCCGACGCCGTCGGCGGCGCGCACTACGTGATCGACACCAGCCGCAACGGCGGCGGCCCCCTGACCGGGGACCGCGCCGAGGCCTGGTGCAACCCGCCGGGCCGGGCGCTCGGCACGCCCCCGACCACCGACACCCGCGACGACCGGCTCGACGCCTACCTGTGGATCAAGCGGCCCGGCGAGTCGGACGGCACCTGCCGGGGCGGCCCCGAGGCGGGCACCTGGTGGCCGGAGTACGCCCTGGGACTGGCCCACCGCGCGAAGTCCTGAGGCCCTCGCGCGGTGAGCCGGTCCCGGCTTACCCGGCTCCGGCCGCCCCCAGCTCCGACCGCTCCCGTCTCCGGCCGCCCCTCACCCCCGGGCGGAGATCGGCTCCCAGCGTCCGGCGGAGTGGTCCGCCGGTATGCGGGCGCCGCTGAGGGACACCGTCTCCTTGGCGCCGATGCCGACCAGCACCAGCCGGTTCTCGTACTCCCCGCCGCCCGGCGCGATGTCCCAGGCGACCAACCGCGTGCTGCGCCCCTTGCTGACCGTACTGACGCGCGCGGGTGCCCCCCCGCTCTGCCTCCCTGTTCAGCCGGCCTTGACCCACTTCGCCTCGGACGGGATGCCGTCGGTGTCGGTGACGAAGAGCATGTACCAGCCGGGCGGCACCAGCGTGGCGTCGTCCGGCACGCTCACGCTCACCTCGCCCTTCCCCTTCTTCACGCCCAGTTCGATGGAGCGCTGCTCCACGTCCGTGGTGTGTGTGACCGCGCTCGGCCGCATCAGCCGGGCCGTCGCGATCCGGTCCGCGTCGCCGGTCTTGAAGGTGACGCTCGCGCCGCGCTCGACCGCGTCGGGGCCGTCCCCGATCACCGGCCGCTTGTCCTTGCCACGGTGCAGGGCCGGCGGGGTGTACACCTCCATGCGCTGCTCGAACTTGCCGAGCTTGGTGTTGTCCTTGTCGCCGTAGAGCGAGTCGGAGCCGAAGGTGGCGACCCGGCCGTCGGGCAGCAGCAGCGCCTCGGAGTGGTAGTTACGGCCGACCGTCGGCTCGGCCGCCTCCTTGAAGGTGTTGGTCTTCGGGTCGTAGGACTGCGCCTTGAGGATGTTGCTGTCGCCGCGTCCCCGGTAGTCCTCGGAGCCGCCGCTGGTGAAGACCGTGTCGTCCGGCATGATCACGCTGTTCAGGTAGCGCGTGCCCTGCGGCAGGTCGGGGCCGGCCGTGAAGGCCGGGCTGGCCTGCTTGAGGTCGATGACGGCCGTGCGGGCCGTGGACTTCTTGGACTCACCGATCCCGCCGCCGCCGAGGACCATCACCTTCTGGTCCTGCACGGGCGGCAGCAGCAGCGAGGCCGCCGTCTCCAGCTCGTCGGGGTCGGTCAGCCCCGGCACCTTGGTGAAGGTGTTCTTCTTGATGTCCCAGATCCCGGGCTCGCGGCCCTTCTCCGCCGGGCCGTAACCGGCGTTGGCGCCCGGGTAGAAGAGCTTGCCGCCCTTGGTGAGGAAGAGCGCCGGGTAGGTCGGGAAGTAGTGGAAGGGGCCCTTGGACCACTTCTTGGTCTTCGGGTCGTAGATCTCGTTGTCGCCGGGGAGGATCGCGCCGACGTCGTCGAGACCGGAGACGGAGAGCACCCTGCCGTCCTCCAGGCCGACGAGCGTCGGGTACCAGCGGGCCTCCTTCATCGGGTCGACCTTGATGTACTTCTCCGCCGTCGGGTCGAACTCGTAGGCGGCCCTGATCCCCTGGAAGTCCTGCTTGTCCATGGTGATCTTCTCGGCGAGGCCGTAGGAGTTGTCGGCCTCCTGGCCCTTCAGCCCGACGATCTCGTACTGGGCGGCCTCGGCCGCCACCGCCTCGACGCCGTCGTTCACCGCCTCCACGAAGACCCGCTGCTCCGCCGCCGTCACCTTCGTCTTCCACGGCTTCATCTGGCCGCTCTTGAAGTACGTGACCTCGAACTCGCGCTTCGCCTTGGGCACGGTGACGTCGAACTTGGCGACGTACTCGACACCGGAGGGAGAGCGGAAGACCGTGCCCTTCTTCAGCTTCAGCGGCTTGTCCGGGTTCTCGTTCTTCACCCGCATGCCGCCGCCGGCCCGCTTCACCTTGTCGTCGAGGACCTCGTAGCGGGCGGTACCGCCGGCGATCAGCAGCCGCCCGTCCGGGAGCTGGGCGTGGCCGCCGCAGAAGAAGTCCTCGGGGGTGGGGATCTTCTGGAAGACGTTCTCGGCCGGGTCCCACAGCACGGTGTCGAAGGTGCCCGCGTCGAAGTTCTTCTCGTCGTTGCCGGAGCCCGCGACGATCAGCACCTTCCCGGTGTGCAGGAGTGCCGCGTGGATGGCGTTGGTGCGGTACTCCTTCGGGATGTCGACCCGCTCCCAGGAGCCGTACTCCGCCTTGTACTCCGGCTGGGCGATCTTGTACGCGTGGTACTGGTCCTCCGCGAAGGAGAGCGCCGCCGGGGCGTTGAGCCCCGCGAGCACGACCACGGCGCCGCCGCCCAGGAGCGTCTTCCGCATCTTCCTCGAAGGCCGGTAGGCCATGGGTCAGTTCCCTCCTGCGGTGGTGGTGGCGGTGGTACCGGCGCTCGCGCTGCTGGTCGCCGGGGCACTCGTGGTCGTGGTGGTGGTCGTCGTGGTGACGAACGCCGTCGCGGGCAGCGGCTGTCGCACGGGAGCGGGCGGGGATGCGGCGGCGGGTGCGAGGGCGGCGCTGCGTCCCCGCGTACGCCGGTCCTGCCACTCGGTCCACGCCCAGACCGCGACCGGGGAGAGGGCTATGGCGAGGCCCAGCGTCGCCCAGGTCCGCATCGCGACATGGGTGTGGTTCAGGTGGACGGAGGCGACGAGCGAGGAGAGCAGGACCGCGGCCCAGGCGAGATGGATACGGAAGGTGAGCAGCCGGTCCGGGGAGACCTGGCCGCCCTTGGGCGTGACGACGAACCGGCCGTCCGTGCGCAGCACCGCCGAGCCGAGGGACTTGAGGTAGATCGGGGCGGAGAGCGCGGACATGGCCATCCCGGCGAGACCTCCGGAGCCCTCGGGCTCGTGCGGGGAGACGTTGTGCCTGCGGTTCCAGAGGTAGAGCCCGATCTGGAGGGCCGCGGCGTCGCTGTAGAGCATCAGCCAGATGGAGGCGGCGACCTGGGTGCCGGACGCCCCGAACCAGAGGAAGAGCACACAGCTCAGCACGCCGAGCAGCCAGTTGACGGCCGTCATCGGGTAGTAGACGAGCATCAGCGTGTAGCTGAGGAGCCTGCCGGGAGGCACCCGGAACAGCGCCTTGCCGTACTGCTTGAACAGCGTCTCGTACGTTCCCCGCGACCAGCGCAGCTGCTGGGTGAAGAAGTCCGTCCAGGAGGCGGGCCCCTCACCGACGGCGAGCACGTCGGGGGTGTAGACGGAGCGCCAGTAGCGTCCGGTGAGGGGGTTGCGGCGGCGGTGGATCTCGAAGCCGGTCGCCATGTCCTCGGTGATCGAGTCGTACAGGCCGCCGACCTGGCGTACGGCGGCGACGCGGACGACGTTGTTGGTGCCGACGAACATCGGGGCGCCGTAGCGGTTGCCCGCGCGTTGGATCAGCGCGTGGAAGAGGAACTGCTGCGATTCGGCGGCCTTGGTGACGGCCGAGTCGTAGTTCCCGTAGACCTGCGGTCCGACGACGAAGGCGACGTCCGGGTCCCGGAAGTAGCCCAGCATCCGCTCCAGGAAGTTGGGCATCGGCACGTGGTCGGTGTCGACCGAGGCGAAGAAGTCGTAGGCGTCGCCGTGCAGGGCGATCCAGGCGTTGTAGTTGCCGTGCTTCGTCTTCGCCTTGTGGACGCCCTTCTTACGGTTCCACTCGGGCACCCCGCGCCGGGTGAAGTGGTGCACGCCCAGCTCCGCGCAGAGCATCCGGGCGGCCGGGTCGTCGCCCTCGTCGAGGAGCCAGATGTCCAGCGGCCCGGGGTGGGTGAGGCGCACCGCGCCCTTCAGGGTGGCGCGCACCATGGAGAGCGGTTCCTTGCCGGGTACGTACGTGGTGAGGAAGGCGACCCGGGTGCCCGGCTCGGGCGTCACGGGTACGGGGTCCCGGGCGACCATCGTCGCGTGCGCGATGGAGACCACGTTGACCAGCATGAATATCTCGATCAGCCCGATCGAGAGGAGCATCACGGTGTCGGCGACGACGAGCCACCGCTCCCCGTTCTCCCGCTCGGTCCAGTGCGTGGGCCAGACCAGGTAGAGCAGCAGGATGCCGGTGAGCACCGGGGCGAGCGTCATCAGGAGGACGGCCCTTATTCGGTGCTTCTCCGTCGAGAGAAGGGATCGGTACCGGACTCGGTATCCCTCGGGGTCCGGCTCGGTGAGCGGACCCGCGAGCCGGCTGTAGGTGTCGTAGTCGTAGCCCTCCGACCGCACCGTGCCTCCCACTGTCGAACGGGTTGATATCCCCACAGAAGGGGACGGGCAACAGCGTGTCGACCTGACAGGTCCGAGTGAGGGGTTTTTGATCCGGAGCCGGAAGAGCCCCCGGCCGTGTGGCGCCGGGGGCTTATCGGGTGAACGCGGGGCGACGGATGGCCGACGGGACGTCAGGGGGCGAGGTACCGCTCCACCGTCTCGACCTTCGAGGTCAGGCCGTCGGTGACACCGGGCCGGATGTCGGCCTTCAGTACCAGGGAGACGCGTCCCGCGCGGGCTTCCACCGCGGCCACGGCGCGCTTGACGACGTCCATGACCTCGTCCCACTCCCCCGAATACGAGTAGCTTCGAGCACATGACATTGGCAGCGCAGATCAGAGTCATCCTTTACGCGTACCTGCGACTCAGCCGCGACAACGACGGCTCAGCGAGCATCGACACCCAGCGATCCGCCTACCAATCGTGGATGGACGGATCCGAGTTCCAGCGCTGGCTAGCCGAGATGGGCGCGACGAAAGACCAAGTTGAGGTGCGTGAGTACATCGACGCAGGAGTGTCAGGCGCACGCCCCCTGGAACTGCGCAAGGACATGCGGCGCCTCATGCGCGACGTGGAGCAGTCCCGACGACTGGACCGCGCGGGCGTCATCCGACGAATGATGATCGGCTGGAAACTTGACCGCTACGCCCGCAGCGTCAGCGAGTTCCTTCGTCTGACGGCTTGGGGTGAGGCTCACGCCGTACGCGTCGCCACCACCGATAACACGATCAACACGAGCACCCCGACGGGTCGCATGGTTGCTGTCGTACTCGCAGCGCTGGCCGAGTGGGAAAGGGACTTGATCAAGGACCGCATCACGGACGGCCACGCCACCCGACGCGCGCAGGGTCGATGGGGTGCGGGCCGGGCCCCCTTCGGCTACCGCATCGTTCGTCGCGACGGGGCCGCGTACCTGGAGGTAGACCCCGAACAGGCGGAGAAGGTGCGGGCTGGCATCCGAGAGCTGATCGCAGAAGGCACCGTCGCCGGTACCGCGCGCACCGTGGGCCTGAGCGAGCCGCAATGGCGTCGCCTATTGAAGGCCCCCACGCTGCGAGGTCAGCGCAACCACAAGGGCGCGCTTGTCCTAGCCGACGACGGCGTCACACCTGTCCAGTTCGCGGAGCCGATCGTCAGCGCCGCCGAAGTGCTCGCCGTGCGTCAGCGGATGCTGGACCTGGCGACGGGCGCCGACCGTGCGCCACGTCAGGCGACGCCCCGGTGTGCCGAGATGTCCTCGTGCTACCGCTGCGCGGGACGGCTGAACGGAGGGACCAGCGATAAGGGCGTACCTCTGTACCGCTGCAAGGCCGGCCACGTCACCATCTATCAGGAGACCTTGAACGACAGGGTGGAAGAGGAGTTCGTCAAGGTCTACGGACGCTTCGCGGAGGTCGACATACACCTTGAGGGTGGCAACGACCTCTCCGCAGAGATGATCGAAGCACAGGAGCAGGCTGCGCGCATCGGCGCACAGATGGCGACGGCGGGGCCGCTGATGCTCGGGACATACGAGGAGATGTCAGCCAAGCTCGAAGCCGCCTACGCCGCTCTCCTGGCCGCCCATGACCCGGAGGTGCGGGAGGTAGAGACGCCCACCGGACGGACCATGGGTGACGCGTGGGCGGCGTCAGATGAGGCGGGCAAGACGAGGTTGTTGCGCTCCATGGGGTTGCGCGTCGTGCTACATCCGAAGGCGCGCCCGGACCGACTGGAGATCGGCTGGGTACGCACTGACCCGGAGCAAGACGCGTTGGACGACATCGAGGCTCAAGAGGCGATGTAGGACGTCACAGAGAAGCCCCCGCCGGATCCGTCCGACGGGGGCTTTGTGCTGCGCTACTTCACACGGGGACGCTCCGGAGGGGCAGCTCCCTCACGCCTGACGTACCACTCCATATACGCCTTGAGCGTGGCTGAACGGTCGCTGCCGGCCGCCTTGGTGGCGCTGTCGAAGTCCGTCCACAGGGTGTCGTCGATGCCGCGCAGACCGCGGACAGGGTGCTTATGCATGTTGGCCATGAGGACACCCTGCCAGGGTGGTTGACCACCCCGCAACCATGTGCCACTCTTCGGGGGTGGTCAACCACCCGGGAACAGGCCGGGAGCACATCACAGGCCCGCGCATCTTGGCGGAGAGCGGGCCTGTGAATTCCCCTGAAGGAGAACCACCATGGTCGCACGAGTCGCCCCCCTCCACGTCGGCAACCTCACCCCTGCCCAGCTCGACGGCATCGCGTGCGTCGTCTGCGGCCTGGAGGACGGCGAGATGATCCCCGCGGGCCACGTCGACGGCTGCCAGGTGTTCGCTCACCCGGGCTGCGACGAGACCCCCTTCCACGCCAACGTCCTCGTCGTCGGCCCGACCCGCACCGCCGACGATCGCGCCTTCCTCCAGGGGTACGCGGTCGACGTCGCAGAGCAGACCGGAACCGTCGCCACGTACGCGCTGCACAACGACTACTCAGTCACCGACTTCGACGCCCTGTACGTCGCCGGCACGGCCACCATGCTGCGGGATGCCAGCGGCCTCGTCCTCGTCGCGGAGGCACTGGCGGCCGGCATGCCGGTCTACGACAGCGCCAGCCCGCAGGAGGCCGGTTATTGCGTCTGCGGGCTGGGACAGAACGTTCAACCGCTCCGCGACGAGCAGGGCGACATCCAGTGCTTCGAGTGCTCGGGCCTGACGATGGGCTGCGCGCACTGCGGCGAGTCGGCCGACGTGGAGGAGCTGGAGATCGTCAAGAGGGGGACCACCTTCTCCCCCGTGCACTCCACGTGCGTCGCGGAGGCCCGTCGGGAGCACCCGCGAGCGAAGATCGTGACGGTCTGACCTAACCCTGAGTGACGAGCGGGGCCCGCCGGACACCGGTCGGGCCCTTCGTCGCGTCCGGGGCCCCTCGCCTCGTCGACGTCCCGCGCCGCCTCCATCCGGAGTGCGAAACTCCGCTCTGGACAAACTGCGGCATTACCGGGCGGTAACCCTCACGCCGTTACCCCCGCCTGAAAAAGGGGTCCAATTTGACCTTGACTCCGGAGGGTTATTTTCCCCGCCTCGTCGCTACGCTCCGCCACCAAGTGGCGGTCAGTTTGGCCAATCTGGTCAAACTAACCCCTACTTCTACCTCTCTCTAACACGCGTTAAGAAGGTCTTAGAAATAGGGGTAGATCTGTCAAATTGGCACCGGCTTGTCCAGAGGGCGTCGGAGGCCCCGCTCGACGTCGAGAACGAGGGCGGCGGAGGCGGAACGACGAGGAACGGGCAGGGGAGCCCCTGTGTGCCTCTCTCGCGGACGCAGGGCCGCACTCCGGCACCCGGAGCCAGCGGGGCCGCGCAAGGCGCTCCAGCGGCCTCCTGCGGCTTTCGTGTAGTCGAGAGCCTCGCCCGTCCGGCCGGCTGACGACTCAGGAAGTCGCGCTGACGGGCCGCATGGAGGCCCGAAATTGGCTCTATCTCACATGCTGGATGGCTTCTGTAACTGTTTCGTAACAGGATCAGGCGGCGTAATCGACCTCCCTCAGAAGTAACCGCAGGTGAGAGGCGTGCGCGGCTGTTTCGACGTCTCGGCGGACCGTCACGGCGTCTCCATAACCAATGTGAGGGGCTACTCAGGCGCGCATGCGCGAAGGCTCTCACCGGCCGTCACACAGAGTGGCGACCCCATAGACCGCAGGGCCGGCTTCAGGTTGTAGACCGAACCGCCCTGCGTGCACTGCGTCCCCCGCTCCCTCCTGCAGGTGCGGACGCATCGACCCCGACGGTTGAGCCGTTGGCGCTGAGTTGCCTCTCCTCCTCGCGCCGAACGTGTTCCCGTCGGGGTCGTCAAGCTTCAGCCGTCCTTCGGGGCGGCTCTTTTTCGTGGCCGACATAGCGAGATATCCCGATAGCGAGAAGGACGGAGACCCCGTGATGAGTGACGTACCTAGCCGCCCCAAGGGCGCTTGCCGCACCTGCGGGGAGGTGCTCCCGCTGACGACTGAACACTTCCACCGAGACGCGAACAACGCGTCAGGACTGAAGAAGCAGTGCCGCGCGTGTGCCTGTGACGAGGCCAAGGCCCGTTACGAGGCGAACTCGGTTGCCGTCCTTGAGCGCTTCCGTGACCGGAGGGCGCAGCGAACGGCGCTCTTCGAGGCGACCGGCTTGTACGACGTCGCCTGACGCCCGCACAGACCCTTACCGCAGGCCCTTGCTACTCCCGGCAGGGGCCTGAGTCATTCCTGAGAGAGGCCCAACATGCCCAACCCCGCACTCGAAGCGGCGTACGCGACCATTCCCGAACTCGTCGACTACCACGAGCGCAAGAAGCGCGTCGACGAGCTTCATCGCACCGTCCCCGGTGCCGACGCCCCGGAGATCGCAGCGCAGAAGATCGTGAACGAGGCGCTGGAGGAGTACATCGCCACAGGCGTTATGCCGGCCGACGTGGAGGCGCGGGCCACGGAGGCGTACACAGCAGCCGTCGGCGCTCACGCCCTTCGTTCCGCGGTCGGCTCGATGTACGCGGGCAGCGCTCACGCGCAGACGCTGACGACCCTGCGTGAGATGAACGCTCCGGAGATCCTTACGGCCCTGGGCGCGCAGCTCGCGGGCCTCCTGAAGGAGGCCAGGAAGCACACGGAGGCCCTGGGAGCCGTCCGCACGGCCGACGAGGCGCTGACGGCAGGCAAGGAGGTAGCGGAGGCGTACACGGCGCTCCGTGCCCTTCTGCCGACGCTCCGGGACATCCGTAGCGGCCAGTGGGACATGCTTCGTCTGGGCCAGCTCACCGGCCCCGGCAGCCCGTACCAGCGGGCCAAGGACAGTGGGTTTGGTGACGTCCAGGGCGTCAGCGACGAGACGCCGCGCGGGCAGTTCACCGCCATGCGGGACCAGCGTTACACGCTCGATCACCTGGTCTGGTTGGCGCAGATGAACGGCGTGGCGTACGTGCCGGAGAGCGTGGAGGACGTCATTGCCGCGCAGGACGCGTACGAACAGCGCTACGCGGAGGCCGCTCCGGAACCCCTCGTCATGGAGGTGCGGGAGGAGCCCATCCCGCCTGCACCGACCCCCAAGCCCCGCCCGGTCCACGGACGCAAGCCCGCGCCGGCGGACATCACCAACCGCATCAACTAGGAGGTACCGACATGCCCGAAGAGATCACTCCGGAGCCCCTCGCGGGGCCCATGCTCGACCTCGCGAAGCTCCGTGCCGGCCTGGCCGCAGGCCTGACCGTGGAGCAGTCCGCACGACTCCAGGGGGCGGACGAGGCGGCCCTGACCGCTGATGCTGCCTCGTTCGCATCGGAGCTGAACCCCGCGCCCCCGACGCCCCGCGCAGGTGGAGCACGTGGCCCTGACGTCACCGGTACCGCCGGGACGATCAGCGCTGGCGTCGCTGAGTACCGCCGGAAGAACGGCCTGGACGCCGACGGCAACCGGCCGGAGCGCAAGCCGCTTCCGACGAGCACCCGCAACCCCTACGCCGAACCCACCTACACCACGGAGCACCGACGATGAGCAATTTCCAGTCCGACCGGTACGCGCAGCCGATCAAGGATCGCGCCATCGAGCTGAACGGTACGGCCGTGGTGGTGGAGCTGACGTCGGGCAAGGCCCTGACTGGGACGCTCTCGTACGTCATGGCTGCGGGACCGCAGGGAATGCAGTACCACCCGAACGTGCTCACCGTCACCGTCGCTACGAAGGCGTACACGGTCCGTCTCGATGCCGTTGCGGCTATCGGTCAGGGCTAGGACGTGGCCGAGCCCCGCAAGCCGTGGGCAGGGTCGACGAGGCGCGAGACCCTGCCCCGCGGGTGGGCCCGCCTTCGACGTCAGGTGATCCGACGTGACGGCGGACAGTGCACCACGAAGTACAGCGACGGCCGACGCTGCGAACTCCCCGGGACGGACGTCGATCACGTGATCCCGCATTCGCTGGGCGGGTCCGACGACATGGACAACCTCGCCCTTCTGTGCCCCTTTCATCATCGGGCGAAGAGCAGCAGCGAAGGCGGTACAGCCGCCGCCTTGACGCGCGTGAGCGTGCACCGAAAGCCGTCGACGCACCCGGCGCTGGACGACTGACCCGACAACGGAAGGAGGGGCCCCGATGGTCGCCCCTGGACCGCGACGAGACCTTTCCAACCCCGGCAGCCGGGAGTACCGCGGGAGGGGAGCACGCGGAGCGACAGGCCCTGTCGTGCTCCCTCTCGCAGGGTGTGACCTGCCAGCCCCGGACATGCCGACAGGGCGTGAGTGGACCGAGCACGAGCGGGCCGCGTGGGCGGATCTGTGGGCGTCAGGTCAGGCGACGATGTGGGACGACTCGTTCGTCCCCATCGTCGCGATGTACGTGCGCATCACGTGCGACGCCTTCAGCGGCAAGGTGACGGCAGGCCTGGCAGCAGAGGCGCGCTACCTGGCAGACCACCTCGGGCTCAGTCCGGCAGGGCTGAAGACGCTGGGCTGGACGCTGGAGCGTGAGAGCGACGGCATGGGCGAACTGCACACCGTGCCGACAGCGCACAGCCTGGACATCGACGCGCGTCGTGCTCGGCTCACAGCGTGAGCGCACGCAAGGCAGCGCAGCTAGCCCGAAGGGCACAGGCGTCGGCAGGGCAGGGGCGAGCCGCCTCGTCCGCTGTGCCTACGGCCCTCATGCAGTGCTACGTAGACGAGTGGATCACGGCTGACGACCAGGCTCTCACTGACGGACAGCGCGATGTCGTCGCGTGGAACCGCTGGCGACGAGCGCGACAGGCGTGGGCCGACGAGCGTGGGCTGACGCTCATGCAGGCGTTCGGCTGCGTGGCCCGTGGCGTCGCAGGCGAGAACCGGCCGACGCTCGCTTGACGCCGCACCCTGCCTGACCTGCGGCGATCTCATGGTCACCCCAGGGGGGTGATCCCTTGATCCTTCCCTTGGAGAGCGTAAGCATGCTGCCCGGCGCGATCCGGGATCCGGTTAGAGGTCGACCTGCGGCCCCTTCAGCAGCCCTTTCGGGGCCCCTGAGCGCCACTGAGCGCCCCTCCCGCCGGCTCCGCACGGTCCACCGTGCGCGCCTGGCCGCATCGCCTTAGGCGCGAATCGGTTGCACAGTTCCGGAATGCGATTCCGTGAAACAGTAGGTCACCGCGCTAGAACCGTGACATCGCAAACCAAAGCAAACTAGCTAACCCGCCTTGAGTTTGCCATCCCTTTACCTGGAGGAGCCCATGACCCCCGCTGCTCAGTGCCGCCGACGTGGCTGCCCGTTCGACGTCGCACCCACGTACCGCACGTGCGGCAAGCACTGTCACATCTGGCTCACGCGCATGCGTGACGTGACCAACAAGACCGGCTTGGAGGCGGACGGAGAGCGGGCCGAACTCACGCGCCTGGAGGGCGAGTTGAACGCGCGCTCATCGTTCGCGGTCAACGTTCCCGGCGTCTTCCGCACCGACGTCTCCGCAGCGGTGAGCCGCCCCGTCCGACGCCGGCCCCGCCGCCGGTAAGGCCACGGAGGACCCGCACCACCACAAGCCCATAGACCCACTTTCAGGCCCGTGACGGACGCGTCAGGGGCCTTCTTCTATGCCCTCCGGAGGGCCCATGAGTAACACCCGAGACAACATCTGCGCCCGAGACGGCTGCCGCTTCCATGTGGAGCTGGTACTCGTCGCCAACATGCCGTTGCCGACGACGCATTGCGGTGACGCCTGCCGAGATCACGACTGGTTGAAGCGTGGTCTGGAGGCGATGGACCAGACCCCCCGGACCCTGGCCATGGTCGCCAATCTCCGCGAGGTCGGGCGCATGCTGAGTGCCCGCCAGGACCCAACCGACGTCGATTGGCTCCTTGACTTCCGAGTGACGTCGGGTGGTGAGACGCCGTGACCGACCTTGACATTGTCGGCGGTGCGGCCGTTGACGTCGTCCCCGTGATCCCGCAGTTCCACACCAAGCTGAAGGCCCTCGTTCTGCCCATTGCCGACAAGGTCGGCGAAGAGGCGGGACGGAAGATGGGCGACGCGATATCGCGGAATATCGTGATCTCCATCCCTGACGCCATCGTCCAAGGTGGACGAGCCGGTGTGCGGGCTGCGGGGAAGCAGGGCGACGACGCAGGTGGGGCGTTCGCGCGCTCTATCCGCCGCAAGCTGAAGGCCGCTTTCGAAGCCATGCCGAAGCTTGACATCAAGCTGGGCGACACAGGCGTGGATGCCGAGCTAGCCCGCATCCGGGCCAAGTTGGAGCAGCTTTCCAACAAGCGCATCGGCATCGACGTGTCGGCCGAAGCCGCGCACGCTGAGGTCACGCGCCTGGAGGAGCAGCTCCGCCGGCTCGGGGCTGCTCACCCGAACATCACCGTCCGAGCGGACACGGCTACGGCTCGTGCCGCACTGGCGGAGATCAAGGCGGAGATCAGCGCCCTGACCCGCCGTCCTGGCGTCATCGAGCTGGAGGTTGACGGGGCGCTGGGCGCCAAGATGCGCTCCGCCATTGCGCAGGCGCAGGCCTCCCTTCCTGAGATCAACGTCGACGCGGACACCTCTCCCGCTCGCGCGGAGATCCAGAGTCTCCGGGAGCGCCTCGCCACCCTGGCGGATGCGCGCATAGGTATCGACATCGACTCGGCCGAAGCCCTAGCGCAGATCAACGCCGTGCAAGAGCGTCTCCTCGTTCTCTCCCTGACGACGGCAGACATCGACGTACGCGTGGACGCTGGCGCAGCAGCCGCGCAGCTTGCGGCCCTCCAGGCAATGGCGGACGACACCAAGACCTTCCGTATCGACGCCGTCGCCAACACGTCCGGCGCACTGATGGCCATGGCGATTCTGACGGCTCAGGCTGCCGCTCTTGTGGCGATCCCCCTCGGTCCCGTCCTTGCCGCCGGCTTGGGCGCCGTGGTCTCCATGGCGAGCGCCGCAGCGATCGGCGTGGGAGCCGTCGGCCTCGCGGCCATCCCCGCCATCAAGGGCGTCATGGACGCTCTCAAGGCGAAGACCGCCGCGGAGAAGGAATCCGCCTCCGCCACCGATGACAGCGCCAAGAAGAACGTCCAGGCCGCGCAGCGCGCTTTGCAGTTGGCCGGCGCACAGTCGTCCCTGGCCTCCGCACACCGCAACGCCTCGCGCTCCATCGCGCAGGCGGCCCGGGGAGTGGAGGACGCAGAGCGTGCCGTTGCCGACGCCGTGGAGCGCGCAGCGGACCAGCGCAAGGCTTCCGCCGACGCTATCAAGCGCGCACAGGACGGCCTCACCGAATCCCACCGTCGCCTCCGGTCCGCGCACGAGGGTCTGACCGACTCCCACCGTGGCCTGCGCGACGCACAGGAGTCACTCACTGACGCCAACCGCTCCGCTCAGGACGCGCAGGAGAACCTCAGTCGCGCTCGCGTCGACGCCGCTCAGAAGCTCCGTGACCTCAACGACGAGCTGACGAACGGCGCCTTGGATCAGCGGGAGGCAACCCTCCGCGTCCAGCAAGCACAGCTCGATCTCAACAAGACCAAGACCGACGCCGCCGTTGGCAAGGCCACGCAGCTCGACTTGGACCAGGCTCAGCTGTCCTACGACCGGGCCGTGGAGCGCGCCAAGCAGCAGAAGCAGGACTACGCGGACCTTCAGAAGTCCGCTGACGCCCAGAAGAAGGCCGGCGTCGAAGGCAGCGATGCCGTCAAGACCGCTACCGACCGCCTGGCGGACGCCCAGCGCACCGTCGTGGACCGCACGGAGGCAATCGCCGCCGCTCAGCGCACTGTCATCGACCGGACGGAGGCTATTGCCGACGCCCAGAGGGGTGTCCGTGACGCTGCCGTCGCCGTCGCCGACGCGCAGTCGAAGGCCGCCAAGTCCCAGAAGGCATCTGCCCGCACCGTGGCCGACGCCCAGCGCGGTGTCTCCGACGCCGTACGGGCCGCCGCGGAAGCGCAGGTGTCGGCCGCTGAGCAGATCGCCTCTGCCGAGCGGGGTCTCCAGTCCGCTCGACTCTCAGGCATCGACACGACGACCAAGTCCGTCACCAAGGCCGACGAGTACCGCAACGCACTCGCGAAGCTGACGCCGGAAAGTCGGCAGCTCTTCAACGCGATCTCCGGATCCGGTGGACTGGTTGAGGCGTTCAAGGCGTGGAGCAAGGAGCTCAGCCCCGCTGTCGTTCCGCTCTTCACTCGCGGTGTCGTCAGCCTGAAGGATTCCCTCCCGGGCCTGACGCCTCTTGCGGAAGGTGCCGCTAAGGGCATCGACACGCTGATGGATAAGGCGTCGGCGCAGATGAAGACGCCGTTCTGGAAGTCCTTCAAGGATGATTTGGCGGAGAACGTGGAGCCGGCCGTTGTCGGATTCGGCGTAGCGTTCGGCAACGTCATCGCCGGAATCGCCGGAATCATCGACGCTTTCCTCCCCAAGATGGACGGCATCGCGGCGCACTCCGACCGCATCACCGAGCGTTTCGCAAAGTGGGGCACGAGCCTCAAGGGCTCCCCGGACTTCGAGAAGTTCCTCGCGTACGTCAAGGCAACAAGCCCCGGCCTGGCGGAGTTCATCGGCGAGCTGCTGTCGACGATATTCGATCTCAGCAAGGCGCTGGCGCCGCTGACTCAGATGCTGTTCGACACCATTAAGCCGCTCCTGGACGGGATCCAGTGGCTGGCGACGAACGTGCCCGAGCTGGTTATGACTCTCTGGCTGCTCTACGCGGTCCAGAAGGCAATCACTCTCGGAATGGCGGCCTTTGCCGGCGCCATGATCCTGTATCAGTCTGTCATGATCATCGCAGCGATTGCCACACATGGTTGGGCGTTTGCGCTAGCGGCGACAGGAATCGTCCCGATCATCCGAGCCATTGTGCTCGTGGTCGGACTTCTTGTAGCCGCAGTGATCTACGCGTACAAGAACTGGGACTGGTTCCGAATCACCGTCGATACCGTCGCACGAGCCATCAAGACGGCAGCGATATGGATCTGGGACAACGGGCTGAAGCCAGCCTTCGCAGGCATATGGACCGGTATGAAGGCGATCGGAGCCGCAGCCGTCTGGCTGTGGGGCTACGTGGGCCCGGTCTTCGGATTCCTCTTCAAGTGGGGGAAGATCCTGGTCACGGCCCTGGTCGTTGCCTTCCTCCTCCCGACGACCATCGCAATCAAGATCCTGGGAGCCGTAGCGAAGTGGCTCTGGGAGAAGGCAATCGGCCCAGCCTTCCGATCGATAGCCGCTGATGCGACGTGGCTGTGGAAGAAGGTTCTCCAGCCGACGTTCCAGTGGATCGGTGAAAAGGCAGTCTGGCTCTACGACAAGGCCATCAAGCCAGCCTTCAAGTGGATGTGGGATCGGTTCAAGCTCGTCGGCGAAGGAGCCAAGTGGCTCTGGGAGAAGGCTATCCGTCCGATTTTCGGATGGATCGGCGACAAGGCGGCCTGGCTCTACGACAAGGGAATCAAGCCGCACTTCCAGAACATCAAGCACGCGATGGGCCTGGTGGCTGATTCCTTCGGCAAGGCGAAGGGTGACATCAAGAAGGCGTGGGACCAGATCGCGGGCATCGCAAAGAAGCCCGTGAAGTTCATCATCGACAAGGTGTACAACGAGGGAATTGTTCCTCTCTGGGACCGTGTTGCCGCTATCACCGGCGCTGAACCCCTCAAGCCCTTCAAGGGATTCCACACCGGTGGCGTGATGGACGGCTACTCACCCGGCCGTGATGACCGAATCATCGCCGTTGGCGGTGGCGAAGCGATCATGCGTCCCGAGTGGACGCGTGCTATCGGCGAAGACCGAATCAACCAGTGGAACGCGGCTGCCCGTTCCGGCGGGATCAGCGGCGTTCAGCGAGCGATTTCCAACGGCATGCCGGCCTACAAGGACGGCGGAATCGTCGGGTGGCTGAAGGATAAGGCGAGCGATGCCGGGAACTTCCTCTCGGGAGTGACCGACTACATCGATCCGTCGAAACTCTTCGCCAAGGCCAAGGGCTTTGTCGCAGAGAAGATGCAGCCGGTCCTGACGAACCCCTGGGCGAAGTCGATCGCCAAGATGCCACTCAAGATGCTGGAGGGCCTGAAGGACTCCGCGCTCAACGTCTTCGGCTTCGGAGGCGGAGGGGGCGGCCAGTGGGTGAACCCCGTGAACGCCCCGATGAGCACGCCGTTCGGCAAGAAGGGTTCGATGTGGTCCTCCGGGGCGCACACCGGTCTGGACTTCGCCGCAGCACTCGGTACGGCCGTCAAGGCGGTCTCCGGCGGCAAGGTCGCCATGGCCAAGAGCGGCGGTCCGTACGGCAACCACGTGATGGTCAACCACGGTGGCGGCCTCACGTCGCTCTACGCCCACCTCTCCCGCATGCTGACGTCCGTCGGCGACACGGTGAAGCAGGGCCAGAAGCTCGGCGAAGTCGGTTCGACAGGCAACTCCAGCGGCCCTCACCTCCACCTGGAGGCGCGGGTCAACGGACGCGCGGTCGACCCCATGAGCTACCTGACGGGTGGCGGTGGGACCGGCAGTGGCGGCAAGGGTGTCGAGCGCTGGAGGTCCACCGTCAAGGCGGCCCTGAACGCGACCGGCAACCCGCTCTCCTATGCGGACCTGACGCTACGGCGTCTCCGTCAGGAGTCGGGCGGTGACCCCGGGATCGTCAACAACTGGGACTCCAACGCGAAGAACGGGACCCCGAGCGTCGGCCTGATGCAGGTCATCAAGCCGACATTCGAGGCCTACGCGGGCATGTTCCGAAAGCAGGGACCGTTCAAGCACGGTGTCTCCGTCGACCCGATGGCGAACATCTTTGCCTCCATGCGGTACGCCAAGTCTGCGTACGGATCACTCCCTACGGCCTACAACCGTCCGGGCGGTTACGCATCCGGCGGCTTCCCGCAGATCGGCGAGATGGCGTGGGTCGGCGAGAAGGGCCCGGAACTGGTCCGGTTCCTCCACCCGACGCAGGTGTACAACAACCGCGACTCCATGGCGATGAGCCGGTCCCTTCAGAGCCTGCCTGCGCAGCGTGGTGGCAACATGCCGGCGGAACCGCCCACGGTGATTGTCGAGAATTACATCGACGGTCAGAAGGTTGGCGGCTTCGTCGACAGTCGTATCGAGGTGCACTCCGGCGCGACGGCCGCCGGCCTGGCCACTGGCCGCTACCTCTGAGACTCCACACCAGAAGCACGCTGGAGCCGCTCTGCCGACATGGCAGGGCGGCTCACCTGTAACACCCCAACTACCCCTGGAGCGGCCCGACATGGGCTTCCTACTTGAGAGGCAGCGACACCATGAAGAGCAACGAGAACATCACCTGCGGACACTGCGCCGCCCCGCTGGAGCAGAAGGAAGGACGGGGCCGGCTACGCCGATTCTGCTCGCAGCACCACGGCCGGATGTACCGGAGCCGCATGAGGGCGATGGGGTTCGACGTGTGAGCTAGGGAGCCTCGTCGGCCGACGCCTTCGCCACAAACGTGCCTCGCTGCGGCACCACGAACACGTCGCCCTCTTCGACGAGTACGGCGATTGCCCGACGAACGGTGCTGCGCGCTATGCCGTACTGCTGGACAAGCTGCGTCTCACTCGACATCCGACGACCAGGAGCCCAGTCTCCGCGCGCGATGCGAGCACGGATGATCTCCACCAACTGACGGTACGGCGTCAGCGGTGCATCCGGGTCGATCTCGTCATCAGGCGAAGCGCTCATGATCATGAAGCTAGCGGTACCGCTTTGACGATGATCATTGGGATACGTCTCGCTACGTAGCGATACAAGGCGATACCATGCGCGGAAGAACCCCCGCGACCGCGCGAACGGTCCGGGGGCGTGGCCGACCTGACGAAGGCAGGTACGACATGCCAGACCTTACCCAAGCCGTTCAGTTGTCCGACCCCCTGCGGACCCTGGAACCGGTCCCGTTCTTCGCCTGCGACGTGTGTGCGTCGCTGGGGCGGCAGCGGGAGGCAGCGCGGAAGCTGGGAGACCTCTCCACGGTCTCGGACTGCAACATCGAGATCCGGAAGCACCCCCACGAGGTGAAGCGATGAGCCGCGCCGTGTTCCGCAGTCTCGTGCACCGCATCACCGCCCACCCTGACATGCCGTTGACGTACACCGCGAGCTGCGTCTCCTGCGCGTGGAAGGCGGAGCCGTCAGCCGACGGGGAAGCCGTCGACGTTCAGTGCATGGGGCACAGCGGACGTAGCAACCATCGTCAGTTCACCCGGACCGTCACCGGGCGGGCGTTCGTCGTACGCGAAGGGGAGGACCCGAAGCCTCCTGCCCCCTAGACCTGCGTGCCGCTGCTCGTCACAGCACCGCACGCAGGAGTGGGCGGGTCACAGGTCGACATACCCGTCCCGCCCACTTCAACCAGAGCCCCGCCGTTCCCACCCCCGGAGCGGCGGGGCTTTGGCGTGGGGTCGCACCTATGTACTCACGCCTTTGCCATCGAGCCCTCGACGGAGGTGAACATGGCGTCGGTCCGGTTGGGCAGCCCCGACTCCCGTACGACCCGCACGGCGTCGGCGACGTACTCGCCGACGTCCTCACCGACACCGAGCGGGGAGACGGAGAACGCGACGATCATGCGCTGACCGTGCCCTCGCGACGGGCGCGGGCGGCGATGACGCCGTCGGCCTCGTACTGCTTGAGGAGCTTGTCGCCGTAGAGGCCGCCGAAGGGGATGACGGCGAGGAGGAAGAACAGGGCGACGCGCTTGAGGGGCCACTTGGCCTTGACCCACACGTCCAGCAGGAACACGACGTAGATCGTGAAGAGGACGCCGTGGATCATGCCGAGGGGCGGCATGAGGAAGTCGATGTCCGAGACCCGCATGAGCAGCGAGCCGAAAATGAGCAGGGCGGGGAAGGAGAGCGCCTCGGGGAGCGAGATGAGGCGCAGCCGGTGCAGGGCGGAAGCGGTCTTGATGTCCACAGGGGCACCTTCGGTGGGAGGGGGTCGTGTGGGCTTGTGAACCCAGGCACAAGCCGTCCCCATTGTGGCATCGCTCCGGCCCGCCCCCGGCGCCGGGGGCCTCCCCCGCCCGCGGGCGCGCGTATCACCGCATAGCAGGGCCGGTCCGGGTACGCATCAGGGGAGCATCAGGGGCGTAACGGTTCCGTAGGACCTGGCCGGAGCGCGGGCGGACGGCTACCTTCATCGCGTGGCGATGTTCCGGCTCCAAGGCAGCAAGACGCTCGCCGTCGATCTGACGGGCGATGCGGTCAAGGCGAAGAACGGCTCGATGGTCGCGTACGACGGCCGGATGAGCTTCAAGAAGCTGTCCGGCGGCGGTGAGGGCCTCCGCGGGATGGTGACCCGCCGGCTGACCGGCGAACAGATGACGGTGATGGAGGTGTCCGGGCAGGGCACCTGCTACTTCGCCGACCGGGCGAGCGAGATCAGCCTGGTCTCCCTGCACGGCGACAAGCTGTACGTGGAAGCGAGCAACCTGCTGGCCACCGACTCCGGTCTGCGCACGGGGACGACCTTCACCGGGCTGCGCGGCGGGGCGAGCGGCAACGGTCTGTTCACCACCACGGTGGAGGGCACCGGGCAGGCGGCGATCATGTCGGACGGGGAGGCGCTGGTGCTGCGGGTGACCCCGCAGTATCCGCTGATGGTCGACCCCGGCGCCTACATCGCCCATCAGGGGAATCTGCGGCAGCAGCTCCAGAGCGGGGTCAACTTCCGGACGCTGATGGGCGAGGGCTCGGGCGAGGCCTTCCAGATCCGCTTCGAGGGCGACGGCATGGTCTACGTACAGCCGAGCGAGCGCAACACCGTCGGGGGCGATGTCTGATGCCGTTCCGGGAGATCAACTCCAAGATGATCGAGGCCACGGTGGTACCGGGCCAGAAGCTGTTCAGCCAGCGCGGCGCGATGCTGGCCTACCGGGGCGAGGTCTCGTTCACCCCGAACATCCAGGGCGGCCAGGGCGGCTTCGCCTCGATGATCGGCCGCCGGGTGACGGGCGAGGCGACACCGCTGATGACGGTCGAGGGCTCGGGCACGGTGATGTTCGGCCACGGCGGCCACCACATCCAGGTGATCAACCTGGCCGGCGACACCCTGTACGTGGAGGCCGACCGCCTCCTCGCCTTCGACGGGTCCCTCCAGCAGGGCACGATGTTCATGGGCTCGCAGGGTGGCGTGATGGGCATGGTCCGCGGCCAGGTGACCGGCCAGGGCCTGTTCACCACCACCCTCAAGGGGCACGGCGCGGTCGCGGTGATGGCGCACGGCGGGGTGATCGAGCTGCCGATCAGCCCGGGCCGGGACGTCCACGTCGACCCGCAGGCGTACGTCGCCCACCACGGCGAGGTCCGCAACAGGCTCTCCACCGCCGTCGGCTGGCGGGACATGGTGGGGCGCGGCTCCGGCGAGGCGTTCCAGCTGGAGCTGAGCGGGAACGGCGCGGTGTACGTCCAGGCCTCGGAGGAGAAGCTGTGAGCACGCCTGTGATCTTCGATCCGATGACGCTGCCGTCGGACGACAACGTCAATTCCTACACCTTCTGCGTGGAGCTCAAGGGAAGCCGGTGGTTCCTGCAGAAGGGGAAGATGATCGCCTACTACGGGCAGATCAACTTCGACGGCATCGGGCACGGCCGGTTCGACCGGCTGGTGCGCTCCAGCTTCCACTCGCCGCTGCACGCGAGCGACTGGGTGGTGGCCGAGGGGAGCGGGAAGATGCTGCTCGCGGACCGGGCCTTCGATGTGAACTCCTTCGACCTGGACGAGGGGAACCTGACGATCCGGTCGGGGAACCTGCTGGCGTTCGACCCGTCGCTCGCGCTGAAGCAGTCGATCGTGCCCGGGTTCGTGACGCTGATCGGTACGGGGAAGTTCGTGGCCGCGTCGAACGGGCCGGTGGTCTTCATGGAGCCGCCGCTGCGGGTCGACCCGCAGGCACTGGTGGGCTGGGCCGACTGCCCCTCGCCGTGCCACCACTACGACCACGGGTACATGACGGGCGTGATGGGCGGAATCCGGTCACTGACGGGGATCGGCGGGACGTCGGGCGAGGAGCACCAGTTCGAGTTCGTGGGGGCGGGGACGGTGCTGCTCCAGTCCAGCGAGGCTCTGATGGCGGAGCAGGCGACGGGCGCGGTGCCGGGTGAACCGGGCGTTCCGGGCGGCGGATCCGCACCGCGCATGCCCGGCCAGCTGGGGGACCTCCAGCGTCGCTTCGGCTTGTG
Source organism: Streptomyces sp. NPDC006261 (assembly GCF_040613515.1). Classification (NCBI taxonomy): domain Bacteria; kingdom Bacillati; phylum Actinomycetota; class Actinomycetes; order Kitasatosporales; family Streptomycetaceae; genus Streptomyces; species Streptomyces sp. NPDC006261. Next base: position 76,156 of record NZ_JBEXSI010000017.1, on the reverse strand, counting down.
AGCGGTAGGCTGCGGAGTGTGACTTCGAACGTCTGCGCCCCGCCGTCGGCCCTTGCCAGGAGGCCCGCCGCCACTCCGGCGCCGCCTGCCGGCACTCCCGTCGCCCTGGGGTGCCCGCCGTCACACCCTCCCATTTCGTCCGGCTTTCAACATCTTAGGTAGAATCGATATATGGAGACCGAGACGGCCACCCGCTGGCTGAGCGACACGGAGCAGTGCGCCTGGCGCACCCACCTGGACGTCAGCAGGCTGCTGATGCACCAGCTGGAGAAGGACCTCCAGCCGTTCGGCCTGACCATGAACGACTACGAGATCCTGGTCAACCTCTCCGAGTCCGATGAACAGCGGATGCGGATGAGCGACCTCGCCGCCGCCACCCTGCAGTCCAAGAGCCGGCTCTCGCACCAGATCACCCGGATGGAGAGCGCGGGCCTGGTCCGCCGTACGCACTGCGAGTCGGACCGCCGGGGCCTCTACGCGGTCCTCACCGAGCTGGGCGCGGAGACCATGCGCAAGGTCGCCCCGCACCACGTCGAGTCGGTGCGCAACCACTTCATGGATCTGCTCTCCCCGGAGGCCCTGGCGGAGCTGAACGCGGCGCTGACGCCGATCGCGGAGCACCTGCGGGGGCGGCGCGGGAAGCCGTGACGTACACGACCTGACCGGTGCCTTTCCGGCGTCGGTCAGGCCGCGCGGGGCAACCGCAGCCGGAACGCCGCGCCGCCCTCGGGGGCCCGGTGGACCGTGAGCGTTCCGCCGTGGCGCGTGGCCACGTCACGGGCGATGGCGAGGCCGAGCCCGGCGCCACCGTCGTCGCGGCTGCGGGCGTCGTCCAGCCGGACGAACCGTTCGAAGATCCGCTCCCGCTCGGCCTCCGGGACGCCTGCCCCGTCGTCGCGGACCTCGACGCGCACCCCGCTCCCGTCGGCCGCCACCGACACCGCGACGAGCCCCTCGGTGTGCCGCTGCGCGTTGTCCAGCAGGTTCCCGATCACCCGGACCAGCTGCCCGCGCGACCCGTTCACCTCGTACGCCGCACCCTCGGCCACCTCCACCGTCACCGGGATCCGGTCCCCCGTCCGCTGGGACACCTCCTCGCGCACCAGCGCCCCCGCCTCCAGGCGTGCGGCCCCGGGCTTCTCCCCCGCGTCCAGCCGGGCCAGCAGCAGCAGGTCCGCAGCCAGCACCTGGAGGCGTACGGTGTCGGCGACCGCGCCCGGGAGGTCCAGCAGCTCCGGGTGGGCCGCGGCCACCTCCAGCTGGGTGCGGAGCGAGGCGATCGGGGAGCGCAGCTCGTGCGAGGCGTCCGCGACGAACCGCCGCTGCCGCTCCACGGACGCCTCCAGGACGGTGAGCGTCTCGTTGGTCGTGCGGGCGAGGCGGGCGATCTCGTCCCGTGAGTCGGGTTCCGGGACGCGGCGGGCCAGGTCCTCGGAGGCGGTGATCGCGGCCATCTCCCTGCGGATCCCCTCGACGGGCCGCAGCGCGCGCCGGGTCACCAGCCAGGTCACCCCGGCGACGACGGCCAGCAGGAGCGGCAGCCCGGTCAGCATGGCCCCGCGCACGGTGTTCACCGCCTCCTGCTCGGCGGCGAGCGGGGCACCGGCGTGGACGGTGAGGGTCAGTCCGGCCGGGGTGGTGGCCTCGACGGCGGCGAACCGGTAGTCGGCCTGCTTGCCGTCCACGGTGGCGGTTCCGTCGGAGAAGCCGGGGTCGCCGGAGGAGACCTCGCCGCGCTCGGGCCGCCCGCTGCCGCTCCCGTCGTCGTCATCGTCATCGTCATCGTCATCGTCATCGTCCCCGGGCGAGGGGGTGGCGCCCACCGAGGCGGAGGGTACGGGGCTGACGCCGGACGAACCGGTCCCGGAGATGGCGCCCAGCCCCTTCGAGACGAACACCACCCGCCCCTCCTCGTCGGTCACCTGGACCGGGTGGTCCTCCTCGTCGTCCAGGTCCAGGTCGGCGTAGGCGGTGTCCAGGGCCAGCTGTCCGGCCACCTCGCGGGCGGCGACCTCCGCCTGGAGGTCCGCCTGGTCGATCAGGTTGGCCCGCAGGACGAGAAGCACGGCGAGCCCGGCCGCGACCAGGGCGACGGCGACGACCAGGGTGGCGCCGACGGCGGCCCTGGCCCGTACGGACCTCATCCCGCCTCCAGCCGGTAGCCGGCGCCGCGCACCGTCACGATGGAGGAGGCGCCCAACTTGCGGCGCACGGTGGAGATGTAGACCTCCACGATGTTCGGGTCGCCGTCGTAGGCGAAGTCCCAGACGTGCTCCAGGATCTCCGCCTTGCTCACCACCTGCCCGGGGCGCAGGGCGAGTTGCTCCAGCACCGCGAACTCCTTGGCGGTGAGGGCGTATTCGTCCCCGCCCCGGTGGACGCGGCGGGCGGCGGTGTCGATGCGGAGGGTGCCGACGGTCAGCACGGGGGCGGCGGTTCCGGCCCCGCGCCGGCGCAGGAGAGCCCGCACCCGGGCGACGAGGACGACGTAGCTGAAGGGCTTGGTCAGGTAGTCGTCCGCGCCGGTGTCGAGCCCCTCGGCCTCGTCGTACTCGCCGTCCTTGGCGGTCAGCATGAGGATCGGCGCCTCGTGCCCGGCGGCGCGCAGGGCACCGCAGACCCGGTAGCCGTTCATGCCGGGCAGCATGATGTCGAGGATCACGAGGTCGTAGCCGCCCTCGCTCGCCCGGTGCAGCCCTTCGAGCCCGTCGTGCACGACATCCACGGCGAAGCCCTCGGCGGTGAGTCCCCGGGCAAGGGACACCGCGAGACGCTTCTCGTCCTCCACGATCAACAGGCGCATGCGCACAGCCTCGCAAACTCCACCTGAAGGCGCCTTCAGGTGGCTTCAGGCTGCGTTCAGCAACGGGTCGGCAGTGTGGAACCCGTCGAACAGCACAGCAGCTCTCGGGGAGGACCCTCATGAAGCGCAACGTCACCATCGCAGCCGTCACCGCGGCCGTTCTCATCGGCGGCACGGCCGCCGCCACCGTCGCCTTCGCGGACGACGACGGCGACCGCCGGACCGGCACGTCCACCCAGCAGCCGTCGGCAGGCGCGGAGCGCGCGGACGACCGCGACGACGACCGCTCCACGGGCCCCGAGTCCACCCGCATCACGCTCGACCAGGCGGTGGCGGCCGCACTGAAGAGCGTCCCCGGCACGGTCACGGAAGCCGGGCTGGACGACGACGATGACGATGACGAGGACAACGGCCCTACGGTCTGGGAGCTGGATGTGTACGGCTCCGACAGGACCTGGCACGACGTGACGGTCGACGCCACCACCGGCAAGGTCCTGAAGACCCGCGGCGACGACAACGACGACCGCGACCGCAACGCGCCCCGCGCCTCCCCCGTCACGCTGAACCACGCGGCGGAGGCGGCCCTGAAGACCGCGCCGGGCAGCATCACGTCGATCGACCTGGACGACGGTGACGATGACGACAACAGCCGCCGGGACGCCGTCCCGCGCTGGGACGTCGACATCACCGGCAAGGACGGCAAGCAGCACGAGCTGAAGGTCGACGCGAAGACCGGCAAGGTCACGGAGGACCGGGACGACGACGGCGACGACCGTGCGGACGACCCGAACGACGACCGCGACGGCGGCGACGACCGCGACGGCGGCGACGACGACTGACCGCCCTCCCGCCGCTCAGAGGGTCCGATGCCGAACGGCCCCGTACCGCCGCTGCGGTACGGGGCCGTTCGGCATCGGCGCAGGCTCAGGAGCTCCCCGTCAGCCCCGCCACCAGCTCGTCCGCCGCCGCGTACGGGTCCAGGTCCCCCGCCACGATGCGTTCGGCCAGGGCGTGCAGGCGGCGGTCGCCGCGCAGGTCCGCGATCCTCTCGCGCAGGGCCGTGACCGCGATCGTCTCGACCTCGTGGGACGCGCGGGCCGTGCGGCGCTCGGCGAGGACGCCGTGCTCCTCCATCCAGGCGTGGTGCTTCTCCAGGGCCTCGACGACCTCGTCGATGCCCTCGCCCCGGGCCGCGACCGTCTTCACGATCGGGGGGCGCCAGTCGCCGGGGCCGCGGGACTCCCCCAGGCCCAGCATGTGGTTCAGCTCGCGGGCGGTGGCGTCCGCGCCGTCGCGGTCGGCCTTGTTGACCACGTAGACGTCGCCGATCTCCAGGATCCCCGCCTTGGCCGCCTGGATGCCGTCGCCCATACCGGGGGCGAGCAGCACCACGGAGGTGTCGGCCTGGGAGGCGATCTCCACCTCGGACTGGCCGACGCCGACCGTCTCGACGAGGACCACGTCGCAGCCCGCCGCGTCCAGCACCCGGATCGCCTGCGGGGCGGACCAGGCGAGGCCCCCGAGGTGGCCCCGGGTGGCCATGGAGCGGATGTAGACGCCGGGGTCGGAGGCGTGGTCCGCCATCCGGATCCGGTCGCCGAGGAGCGCGCCGCCGGAGAACGGGGAGGACGGGTCGACGGCGAGGACGCCGACCCGCTTGCCCGCCCGGCGGTAGGCGCGGACGAGGGCGGAGGTGGAGGTGGACTTGCCGACGCCCGGCGAACCGGTCAGCCCCACGACGTAGGCGTGGCCGGCCAGCGGAGCCAGCGCGGCCATCACCTCGCGCAGCTGCGGGGACGCCCCCTCCACGAGCGAGATCAGCCGGGCCACCGCACGCGGCCTGCCTGCTCGCGCCTGCTCGACCAGCGTGGGGACGTCCAGGTCCACGTTCACCGCTCCGTTCGCCTTGCCTCGTATCGTTACGGTGTTACTTGCCCGGGACGCGGATGATCAACGCGTCGCCCTGGCCGCCGCCCCCGCAGAGCGCCGCGGCACCCGTGCCGCCGCCGCGCCGCTTCAGCTCCAGGGCCAGGTGCAGGACGACCCGGGCGCCGGACATGCCGATCGGGTGGCCGAGCGCGATGGCGCCGCCGTTGACGTTGACCTTGTCCGCGGTGACGCCGAGGTCCTTCATGGACTGGACGGCGACGGCGGCGAAGGCCTCGTTGATCTCGATCAGGTCGAGGTCCTCGACGGCCAGGCCGTCCTTCTCGAGGGCGTGCCGGATGGCGCCCGAGGGCTGCGACTGGAGGGAGTTGTCCGGGCCCGCGACGTTTCCGTGGGCGCCGATCTCGGCGATCCAGTCCAGGCCCAGCTCCTGCGCCTTGGCCTTGCTCATGACGACGACCGCGGCCGCCCCGTCGGAGATCTGCGAGGAGGTGCCCGCGGTGATCGTGCCGTCCTTGGCGAAGGCGGGGCGCAGCTTGCCGAGGGACTCGGTGGTCGTCTCGGGGCGGATGCCCTCGTCCTTCGCGAAGACGACGGGCTCACCCTTGCGCTGCGGGATCTCGACCGGGGTGATCTCGGCCTCGAAGATCCCGTTCTTCTGGGCGGCGGCGGCCCGCTGGTGGGAGAGGGCGCCGATCTCGTCCTGGGCGGCGCGGTCGAGGCCGAGGCGGCTGTTGTGCTTCTCCGTGGACTCACCCATGGGGATGTTCTCGTACGCGTCGGTGAGACCGTCGTGGGCCATCGAGTCGAGCATCTCGATCGCGCCGTACTTGTAGCCCTCGCGGGACCTGGGGAGCAGGTGCGGGGCGTTGGTCATGGACTCCTGGCCGCCGGCGACCACGACGTCGAACTCACCGGCGCGGATGAGCTGGTCGGCGAGCGCGATGGCGTCGAGCCCGGAGAGACACACCTTGTTGATGGTGAGCGCGGGCACGTTCATCGGGATGCCGGCCTTGACGGCGGCCTGGCGGGCGGGGATCTGGCCCGCGCCGGCCTGGAGCACCTGGCCCATGATCACGTACTGGACCTGGTCGCCCCCGATACCGGCCCGGTCCAGGGCCGCCTTGATCGCGAAGCCGCCGAGGTCGGCCGCGGAGAAGCTCTTCAGGGAGCCGAGGAGACGGCCCATGGGCGTCCGGGCGCCCGCGACGATCACTGAGGTGGTGGTACCGGTCGTTGCTGGCATGGGCACGGCCCCTTGGGATCGGATGTGAACGAGGGTTTACCTGAATGTACTGAGCGGTACCGCGCCCGTCATCCGGCAGCCGGTGTGACGGCGCGCACGTTGTGTAACCGTGGCGGGAGCGGTGGTGCGAAGCCATGCTGATTCCATGCTGACGCGTATCGACCACATCGGGATCGCCTGTTTCGACCTGGACAAGACGGTGGAGTTCTACCGTGCCACGTACGGATTCGAGGTGTTCCACAGCGAGATCAACGAGGAGCAGGGCGTTCGGGAGGCCATGCTCAAGATCAACGAGACCTCGGACGGCGGGGCTTCGTACCTCCAGCTCCTGGAGCCGACCCGGGAGGATTCGGCCGTCGGCAAGTGGCTGGCGAAGAACGGGGAGGGCGTCCACCACATCGCCTTCGGCACGGCGGATGTGGACGGGGAGGCCGCGGACATCCGCGAGAAGGGCGTCCGCGTGCTGTACGACGAGCCCAGGACGGGTTCGATGGGGTCCCGGATCACGTTCCTGCACCCCAAGGACTGCCACGGTGTCCTCACCGAACTGGTCACGAGCAGCCCGGAGCACTGACCTGGCGGATACCCGGCCCGGTAGAGTGGGCGGCTCCGGGCCGGGGCCGGGTCGGGGCCGTACCGCGGCCTCGTCGTTTGTCTGTCACCATTCCCCGGGGGACCGCTCGCCCGCGAGCGGTTTTCGTGCGGAGAGTTGCGACAGGGTTGGGGTCTCCCCTGCTCGAACGAAGTTGAGAGCTCGGGGAAGGATGGGACCGCGCAGTGCGGGGCTACGAAAGCCAGGAGAGCCACCGAGCTGAAGACGACCATCTCTCGCGGTTCGAAGCCGAGATGGACCGGCTGAAGACCGATCGGGAGAAGGCCGTCCAGCACGCCGAGGACCTCGGTTACCAGGTCGAGGTCTTGCGCGCCAAGCTGCACGAGGCGCGGCGCAGTCTGGCGACCCGTCCCGCCTACGACAGCGCGGACATGGGCTACCAGGCCGAGCAGATGCTGCGGAACGCGCAGATCCAGGCCGAGCAGCTGCGCAGCGACGCCGAGCGCGAGCTGCGCGAGGCGCGGGCCCAGACGCAGCGCATACTCCAGGAGCACGCCGAGCACCAGGCCCGCCTCCAGGCGGAGTTGCACAACGAGGCCGTCCAGCGCAGGCAGCAGCTCGACCAGGAGCTGGCCGAGCGCCGGCAGACCGTCGAGTCGCACGTCAACGAGAACGTCGCCTGGGCCGAACAGCTGCGGGCCCGCACCGAGTCGCAGGCCCGCCGCCTGCTCGACGAGTCCCGCGCCGAGGCCGAGCAGGCACTGGCCGCCGCGCGGGCCGAGGCCGCCCGGCTGGCCGAGGAGATCCGGCAGCGCGTCGGCTCGGAGGCCGAAAGCGCCAGGGCCGAAGCCGAAGCGATCCTGCTGCGCGCCCGCAAGGATGCCGAGCGCATGCTGGGCGCCGCCTCCGCGCAGGCCCAGGAGGCCACCAGCCACGCGGAGCAGCTGCGCTCCAGCACCACCGCGGAGACCTCGCAGGCCCGCCAGCAGACGGCCGAGCTGAACCGGGCCGCCGAGCAGCGGCTCCAGGAGGCCGAGACCCGGCTGCGGGAGTCCCGGCTGGAGGCTGAGAAGGTCCTCGCCGAGGCGAAGGACGCGGCCGCCAGGAAGCTGGCCGCCTCCGAGTCGCAGAACGAGCAGCGCACCCGTACGGCGAAGTCGGAGATCGCCCGGCTGGTCGGCGAGGCCACTAAGAGCGCCGAGACGCTCAAGGAGGAGGCCGAGCAGGCCCTCGTCGACGCCCGCGCCGAGGCCGACCGGCTGGTCGCCGAGGCGGCCGAGAAGGCCCGTACGGCGGCCGCCGAGGACGCTGCGGCCCAGCTGGCCAAGGCCGCCCGCAGCGCCGAGGAGGTCCTCACCAAGGCCTCCGAGGACGCGCGGTCGACGAGGAAGGCCGCGAGCGAGGAGGCCGAGCGGATCCGCCGCGAGGCGGAGGCCGAGGCGGACCGGCTGCGCGGAGAGGCCGCCGAGCAGGCGGACGAGCTCAAGGGCGCGGCCAAGGACGACACCAAGGAGTACCGGGCCAGGACGGTCGAGCTCCAGGAGGAGGCCCGCCGGCTGCGCGGCGAGGCCGAGCAGCTGCGCTCCGAGGCGGTCGCCGAGGGCGAGCGCATCCGGGGCGAGGCCCGCCGCGAGGCGGTCCAGCAGCTGGAGGAGGGCGCCCGTACCGCCGAGGAGCTCCTGACCAAGGCGCGCTCCGACGCGGACGAGCTGCGCACCTCCGCCACCGGCGAGAGCGAGCGCATCCGCGCTGAGGCCGCCGAGCGCGCGGCCACCCTCCGCAAGCAGGCCGAGGAGACGCTGGAGCGCACCCGCGCCGAGGCCGACAAGCTGCGGGCCGAGGCCGAGGAACAGGCGGAGGCCACCACCGCCGAGGCCGAGCGGGCAGCCGCCGAGCTGCGCGAGGAGACCGAGCGCGCGGTCGCCGCCCGGCAGGCCGAGGCCGCCGGCGAGCTGAACCGGCTGCACACGGAGGCCGAGACCCGGCTCGCCGCCGCCGAGGAAGCCCTGGGCGAGGCGCGTACGGAAGCGGAGCGGATCCGCCGCGAGACGAACGAGGAGGCCGAGCGGCAGCGCACCGAGGCCGCCGAGCGGCTGCGCGTCCTCACCGAGCAGGCCGAGGCGGAGGCGGAGCGGCTGCGCGACGAGGCCGCGGCGGACGCCTCGCAGTCCCGTGCCGAGGGCGAGAACATCGCCGTACGGTTGCGGAGCGAGGCTGCGGCGGAGGCCGAGCGGCTCAGGACCGAGGCGCAGGAGACCGCCGACCGGGTGCGGGCCGAGGCGGCCGCGGCCGCCGAGCGGGTCGGCGCCGAGGCGGCCGAGGCGCTGGACGCCGCCCAGGAGGAGGCCACGCGCCGTCGCCGGGAGGCCGAGGAGATCCTCGGCGCGGCCCGGGCCGAGGCCGGGCAGGAGCGCGAGCGGGCCCGCGAGCAGAGCGAGGAGCTGCTGGCCTCCGCCCGCAAGCGGGTGGAGGAGGCGCAGGCCGAGGCGCAGCGGCTGGTCGAGGAGGCGGACGCCCGGGCGACCGAGCTGGTCTCGGCGGCCGAGCAGACCGCCCAGCAGGTGCGGGACTCCGTCTCCGGGCTGCAGGAGCAGGCCGAGGAGGAGATCGCCGGGCTGCGCTCGACCGCGGAGCATGTCGCGGAGCGCACCCGTACCGAGGCGCAGGAGGAGGCGGACCGGGTCCGCGCCGACGCGCACTCCGAGCGGGAGCGGGCCTCCGAGGACGCCGTACGCCTGCGCCAGGAGGCCAACGAGGAGGCGGCCCGCCTCCGGCAGGAGGCTTACGAGGAGACCGAGGCCGCCAAGGCGCTGGCCGAGCGGACGGTCTCCGACGCGATCACCGAGTCCGAGCGGCTGCGCGCGGACACCGCGGAGTACAGCCAGCGGGTGCGTACGGAGGCGTCCGACGCCCTCATGTCGGCGGAGCAGGACGCGTCGAAGGCCCGTGCCGAGGCCCGGCAGGACGCCAACCGGATCCGTTCGGAGGCGGCGGCCCAGTCGGACCGGCTCATCGGGGAGTCGACGACCGAGAGCGAGCGCATCCGCCACGAGGCCGCCCAGGCGTCCGAGCAGCTCGTCGTCGAGGCGACCACGGAGGCCAACCGGCGCCGCAAGGAGTCCACCGAGCAGGCCGACCGGCTGCTGGCCGGGGCGGGCGAGGAGGCCGAGCGGCTGCGCACCGAGGCGGCCGAGCGGCTCAGCTCCGCCCAGGAGCACGCCGCCCGCACCCGCGAGGAGGCCGAACGGCTGCGCGCGGACGCGGAGTCGGCGGCCGAGGAGCTGCGCTCGGAGGCCCGCCAGGAGGCGGACCGGTTGCTGGACGAGGCGCGCGAGGCCGCGGCCAAGCGCCGGGCGGACGCGGCGGAGCAGGCGGACCAGCTCATCAACAAGGCCCGCGAGGAGGCGCTGCGTACGGCCACCGAGGCCGAGACGCAGGCCGACACGATGGTCGGCGCGGCCCGCAAGGAGGCCGAGCGCATCACCTCGGAGGCGACGGTCGAGGGCAACACCCTGGTGGAGCGCTCCCGTACGGACGCCGACGAGCTGCTGGTCGGCGCCCGGCGCGACGCCACCCAGATCCGGGAGCGGGCCGAGGAGCTGCGGGCCCGGCTGGAGAGCGAGATCGAGGAGCTCCACGAGCGGGCCCGCCGGGAGACGTCCGAGCAGATGAAGACCGCCGGCGAGCGCGTCGACAACCTGATGAAGGCGGCGACCGAGCAGCGCGACGAGGCGGAGGCGAAGGCCAAGGAGCTGCTGGCGGAGGCCAACTCGGAGGCGAGCAAGGTCCGGATCGCCGCGGTGAAGCGGGCCGAGTCGCTGCTGAAGGAGGCCGAGACCAAGAAGGCCGGGCTGATCCGCGAGGCGGAGAAGCTGCGGGCCGACGCGGCGGCCGAGGCGGAGAAGACGGTCGCCGAGGGCAAGCGCGAGCTGGACGTCCTGGTGCGCAGGCGCGAGGACATCAATACGGAGATCTCCCGTGTCCAGGACGTGCTGGAGGCGTTGGAGTCTTTCGAGACTCCGGGCGGGGGCGCGAAACCGGCGCCCGGCTCGTCGGGAGGCGGCAAGGCTCCCGCGGCGGCGGGCACGCGTTCGGGGGGCAAGTCCTCGGAGAGGTAGCGGTCGTACGAGGGATGACGCGGCAGACGTACGGGGAGAACGCGGGAGACGTACGGGGGAGAGCAGCAGACGTACGGGGGAGAACAGAGCAGGATGTCCGGGGCGGCAGCGTACGGGGGCGCGTGCTTCGTCATGGACATTCAACCCTACGAGTGGCAAGCACTCCGGGGGTCAGCCACTCAAAAGGGGTGTCATTCTCCAGATCAAACCGGCATCTGCACGCTGACACGCCGCTATGGCCCCTAGGATTCCCCTATCACCTCACCGGTCTCATTCGACAGGAACCCCATGAGTGACCCTTCCTCCCCCTTCGGCTTCGAGCTCGTGCGACGTGGTTACGACCGCGGTCAGGTGGACGACCGCATCAGCAAGCTCGTCGCCGACCGTGATAGTGCCCTGGCTCGCATCACGTCTCTGGAAAAGCGCATCGAGGAGCTGCACCTCGAAACGCAGAACGCCCAGGCCCAGGTGAACGACGCCGAGCCCTCGTACGCCGGGCTCGGTGCGCGTGTCGAGAAGATCCTCCGCCTCGCCGAGGAGGAGGCCAAGGACCTGCGTGAGGAGGCCCGTCGCGCCGCCGAGCAGCACCGCGAGCTGGCCGAGTCGGCCGCCCAGCAGGTGCGCAACGACGCGGAGTCCTTCGCGGCCGAGCGCAAGTCGAAGGCCGAGGACGAGGGCGTCCGCATCGTCGAGAAGGCCCAGGGCGAGGCGAACACGCTCCGCACCGACGCCCAGAAGGACGCGCAGCAGAAGCGCGAGGAGGCGGACGCCCTCTTCGAGGAGACCCGCGCCAAGGCCGCGCAGGCCGCCGCCGACTTCGAGACGAACCTCGCCAAGCGGCGCGAGCAGTCGGAGCGCGACCTCGCGTCCCGTCAGGCCAAGGCCGAGAAGCGTCTCGCCGAGATCGAGCACCGCGCCGAGCAGCTCCGCCTGGAGGCCGAGAAGCTCCGCACGGACGCCGAGCGCCGGGCCCGTCAGACGGTGGAGACCGCGCAGCGCCAGGCCGAGGACATCGTGGCCGACGCCAACGCCAAGGCCGACCGGATCCGCAGCGAGTCGGAGCGCGAGCTGGCGGCGCTCACCAACCGCCGCGACTCGATCAACGCGCAGCTGACCAACGTCCGTGAGATGCTGGCGACGCTGACCGGCGCCGCGGTGGCCGCCGCCGGCTCCCCCGTGGACGAAGAGCCCGCGCAGCGCGGTGTTCCGGCCCAGCAGACCCGCTGACCCGCCCCGGAACGGTTCCTTCCGCGCGCCCGGCTCCGCCTTTGTGGTGGCGCCGGGCGCGCGGCCGTTCTAGCGTGTGCGCATGATCGAGCTCGAGGGACTGACCAAACGATTCGGCAGCAAGGTTGCCGTCGACCATCTGACGTGCCAGGTCAGACCGGGCATGGTGACCGGCTTTCTGGGCCCCAACGGGGCAGGCAAATCCACCACCATGCGCATGATGCTCGATCTGGACAACCCGACCAGCGGCACGGTGCGCATCGACGGCAAGCACTACCACGAACTGCAGGAACCGCTGAAGTACATCGGGGCGTTGCTCGACGCCAAGTCGATGCACGGCGGCCGCAGCGCGTACAACAACCTGCTCTGCCTGGCGCAGAGCAACCGCATCCCGAGCAGCCGGGTCGACGAGGTGCTCGACACCGTCGGTCTGAGCGCGGTCGCGAAGAAGAAGTCCAAGGGCTTCTCCCTCGGCATGGGCCAGCGGCTCGGGATCGCCTCCGCACTGCTGGGCGACCCCGAGATCCTGATGTTCGACGAACCGGTCAACGGCCTGGATCCCGAGGGCATCCACTGGATCCGCAACCTGATGAAGGCGCTCGCCGCCGAGGGCCGGACCATCTTCGTCTCCTCGCACCTGATGAGTGAGATGGCGCTGACCGCCGACCACTTGATCGTGATCGGCCAGGGCAAGCTGCTCGCCGACACCTCGATGGCGGACTTCATCCACGAGAACTCCCGCAGTTACGTACGGCTGCGCTCGCCGCAGCAGGAGCGGCTGCGGGACGTGCTGCACCAGGAGGGCTTCACCGCCGTGGAGGCGGACGGCGGCACCCTGGAGATCGACGGCGCCACGACCGAGGAGCTCGGTGAACTGGCGGCCCGTCACCAGGTCGTGCTGCACGAGCTGAGCTCGCAGCGGGCCTCCCTGGAGGAGGCGTTCATGCAGATGACCGCCGGCTCCGTGGAGTACCACGCCCACTCCGGACCGGCCGGCGCCGAACCCCCGCCGACGGCGGGGGCTGGCTGGGGCGAGGGCTGGCAGCAGCCGGGCGGAACCACCGCGCCCGGGTCCGTCGACGGCACCGAGAGCAAGGGGGCGTGACGAAGATGGCTTCGGTACCCGCGGTCCTCAACTCCGAGTGGACCAAGATCCGCACGGTCTCCTCCACCACCTGGACGCTCATCTGCGCGTTCGCCGTCACGGTCGCCATGAGCGCGGCCCTGTGCGCCCTGCTGAACGCGACGTTCGACGACCTCTCCGAGGCCGAGCAGGTGACCTTCGACCCGACCCTCGTCAGCTTCTCCGGTACGGTCCTGGGCCAGCTCGCCATGGTCGTGTTCGGGGTGCTCGTGGTCGGTACGGAGTACAGCTCCGGCATGATCCGCACCTCTCTGGCGGCCGTGCCGCAGCGGGGGACGCTCCTGTTCAGCAAGATCACCGTGGCCGGGGTGCTGGCCCTCGTGGTCGGCCTGCTGACGAGCTTCGTCTCGTTCTTCCTCGGCCAGGCCCTGCTGGGCGACCGGGGCACCGATCTCGGCGCGGACAACGTGCTGCGCGCGGTCGTCGGCGCCGGTCTCTACATGGGGCTGATCGCGATCTTCTCCATGGGCGTCACGGCGATGCTGCGCAGTTCCATGCTCTCGCTGGGCATCCTGGTGCCGTTCTTCTTCCTGATCTCGCAGATCCTGATCGCGGTGCCGTACGCCAAGGACGTCGCCCGGTACTTCCCCGACCAGGCCGGGTCGAAGATCATGCAGGTCGTTCCGGAGGCGATGGGCAGCGATCCGTCGCCGTACGGGCCCTGGGCCGGTCTCGGGATCATGGTCGCCTGGGTGGTCGCGGCGGTGCTCGGCGGCTACCTGGTCCTGAAGAACCGGGACGCGTAGAGGCGCCGGGAAGCGGCCGCCGGTCCGCGTGACGGCCCGCTCGCAGGCTGTGCGGAACTTGGCCGGAACCGTCAAGGCCTGGTTATCCTCCTAACTCTTACGGGGGGTGTGCGGCCGGACGGCCCGAGCCCCGAACGACAGAGTGAGTCGATGGGGCTGGAGAATGATCGAGGCAGTCGGCCTGACCAAGCGCTACGGCGCGAAGACGGCCGTGGACGACCTTTCCTTCCAGGTCCGGCCGGGGGCCGTCACCGGCTTCCTCGGCCCGAACGGGTCGGGCAAGTCCACGACCATGCGGATGATCCTCGGTCTGGACCGGCCGACGGCGGGCTACGTCACGATCGGCGGGCACCCCTACCGGAGTCTGCCGAACGCGCCGCGTCAGGTGGGCGCGCTGCTGGACGCCAAGGCGGTGCACGGCGGGCGGACCGCCCGCACCCACCTGCTGTCGCTGGCCCAGCTGGCCGGGATCCCGGCCCGGCGGGTGGACGAGGTGCTGGGCGTCGTCGGGCTCGGGGACGTCGCCAAGCGCCGCTCCAGCGGCTTCTCCCTCGGGATGGGGCAGCGCCTCGGGATCGCCGCGGCGCTGCTCGGTGACCCGCAGGTGCTGCTCTTCGACGAGCCGGTCAACGGTCTCGACCCCGAAGGCATCCACTGGGTCCGCAACCTGATGAAGACGCTGGCGGCCGAGGGGCGCACGGTCTTCGTCTCCAGTCACCTCATGAGCGAGATGGCCCTCACCGCCGACCATCTGATCGTGATCGGGCGCGGCCGGCTGCTCTCCGACATGAGCGTCACCGACTTCATCTCGGCGAACTCCGCCGACTTCGCCAGGGTCCGGGTCCCTTCGGGCGCCCCCGAGGAGCGGGAGAAGCTGACGTCCTCGCTCATCGAGGCGGGCGGCAGCGTGATGTCCGAGCCGGACGGCGCCCTGCGCGTCACCGGCCTCCCGCTGCCGAGGATCAGCGATCTGGCCCACGGGGCCGACGTACGGCTCTGGGAGCTGTCGCCGCACCGGGCCTCGCTGGAGGAGGCCTACATGCGGATGACGCAGGGCGTCGTGGACTACCGCTCGACGGACGACGCCAAGGCGGGGCTCCTGGAGCCCCCGCCGGCGGCGTACGGGTCCTACGGGGACGCTCAGGGCGGTTACGGGGCCGCGCCCGGCTACGGGCAGCCCGAGCCGGTGGAGGTGCCGCAGCAGAGCTGGTACGCCCCGCCGCCGCCCGGGCAGAACCCGTACGCCACCCCCGGCCCGGCCGCCGCACCGAACCCGGCCGCTCCCGACCACTCCCCCGCCGACGCGGCCGGGACGAAGACCAGCGAGGACCCCCGATGACGACGCCGGCCGCCCCGCGCGCCCACGAGCAGCAGCCGCAGCCGGAGCCCGGGCTGCCGGCTGGCCCGCTGGGGTACTACGAGTCGCCCATCCCCATCCGCCGGGCCACGCTCGGCGACGCGATCGCCTCGGAGTGGACGAAGATCCGCTCCGTCCGTTCCACGCTGTGGACCCTGGGCGTGATGATCGTGCTGATGGTGGCGATCGGGCTGATGTCCGCGCTGCTGGTCGCCGCCGCCGACACCGACATGGCCGGCGAGCCGGTCGTGGCCCTCGGCTTCTTCGGGGTGCTGCTGGGCTCGATCTGCGTGATCACCCTCGGCGTGCTGACGATCGGCTCGGAGTACAGCACCGGCATGATCCGTACGACGCTGACGGCCTGCCCGAGCCGGGCCCGGGTGCTCACGGCGAAGGCGATCGTCTTCTTCCTGCTCGCCTTCGTCATCACCACCGTGACCGCCACGGTCGTCGCGGTGTTCCAGACGGTGATCCTGGGCAGCGGCGTCGACTCCGGCTCGGTGTGGCTGCGCGCCACCGTCGGGGTCGGGCTCTACATCGCGGGCCTGGGCCTGGTGTCGCTGGCGGTCGGCGCGATCATCCGGCACTCGGCGGGCGCCATCACGGTGATGATCGCGGTGGTCCTGCTGCCGCTGGTCCTCGCGCTGTTCATGTTCTCCGACAGCCTGCGCGGACTGCAGCGCGTCCTCTTCGAGTACTCGATCCCCAACCAGCTCGGCGCGCTGTACGGCTCGACGGTCACCGAGACCGGCCCGTCCGGCTGGGAGCCGCTGCTGCTGATGCTGGGCGTCGCGGCCGTGGCCATGGGCGGTGCCTATCTGGCGCTGGACCGGCGCGACGTCTGAGCCGCCGCCCGCACCCCGCTCAGTAGCGCGGCGCGTTCCTGGACCGCTGCACCCGCGTGGTGCGGCGGTCCTTCGCGTTCCAGCAGGCCTTGTGCCAGTGTCTGCGGTCCTCGATGCCGCTGAACTGGGGCCAGGCGACGAGGTGCGGGACGCCGGAGGGGATCTCCTGGTCGCAGCCGGGGCAGCGGTACCGCTTGCCCTGGGCGCTCGCGCCGCTCACCGGACGCACCGACCACTCCTCGCCCTGCCAGCTCTCGGTGGCCCCTCCCCCGCCGTACCGTCCCAGCGCCGTACCGGGGTGTTCGTCGGGGCTCCCGCCGACACGGGGGCGGTTGCGGCGCGGGGACACAGGACACCTCACGGGGGCGGTTCGGGCACGGTTTGCTCCAAGCGTAGAGGCTGGCACCGGGGGCAGGTGCCGGGCGGGAACGGGGCGGCGCGATCCGGCACCGGGGTCCGGGCACGATCCGGCACGATCGCTCACGGGAGTGAGTTAGCGGAAAATCGCAACAACTTCGCCCCGGACCGTGCCTTTGGCACGTGTCAGACGTTGTTGCCAGTGGGGGAGACACGCGTCGGCCGCAGAGGAGGCAACACGCGATGCGCATCGGAACGTTCGTTCTGGCAGCTCAGTTCCCGGGCCAGGGGCCGGGCGAGGCCCTGCACCGGGCCGTCCGGTCCGCCGAGGCGGCGGAGGAGTCCGGGCTCGACTCGGTCTGGCTGGCCGAGCACCACTTCGTGCCGTACGGGGTCTGCCCGTCCGCCACCACGCTGGCCGCCCTGCTGCTCGGCCGGACCCGGCGCATCCGGGTCGGCACCGCCGTCAGCGTGCTGCCCAACCACCACCCGGTCGCCCTCGGCGAGCAGGCCGCGCTGCTGCATCTGACCAGCGGCGGACGGTTCTCGCTCGGGGTGGGCCGGGGCGGGCCCTGGGTGGACCTGGAGGTCTTCGGCGGCGGTCTCGACGCGTACGAGAACGGCTTCCCCGAGGCGCTGGAGCTGCTGCTCGACTGGCTGCGGGAGCCGCGTGTCGCGGGGCGCGGGGAGCGGTTCGGCTTCCGGGAGGTGGCGGTGGTGCCGCGCGCGGACGAACTGCTGGACGGACCGTCGGAAGGGCCCGAGGTGATCGTGGCGTGCACCTCGCCGAAGACCGTGCGGCTGGCGGCGGGGCGGGCGCTGCCGATGCTGCTGGGCATGCACTGCGGGGACGAGGAGAAGGCGGAGATGGTCGCCCTGTGGCGTACGGCGGCCCGGGAGGCCGGTCATCCGCCGGAGGTGGTCGAGGGGGCCGCACATGTGTCCGCGGGGGTGGCCCAGATCGCGGACGGACCGGGGGATGCCACGGAGACGCTGGTGAAGACGATGCCGGGGTGGCTGCGCCAGGGCCTGGACGCCCATGTCACGGTCGACGACCGGCACCGCGTGATGCGGGACCCCGTCGCGTACGCGGAGCTGCTGTGCGGGCTGCACCCGGTGGGCCCGCCGAAGCTGGCCGCCGACCGGCTCGCGGCCACGGCCGAGCGGACCGGCATCACCCGCTTCGCCCTCCTGGTGGAGGGGTCGGGCGACCTCGCGGCGACCGAGGAGAACGTGCGGCGCCTCGGCGCGGACGTCCTGCCGCTGCTCACCTGACCTGCGCCTGTGCATGCGGAACGACCTCGCGTGAAGCGTGAAGCGTGGTGCGGTGGAACGTGGTGCGGTGGTACGGGAGCTGCCGCCCCGGAGCCAGTTGCACCTCCCGCGGCCCGAAGCGGCAGCAGGAGCGTTCAGCAGTCCCGTAGTTCGGGCGACTGGTTGAGCAACTGGCCCCTCACCGAAGTGAACTTGGCCAGCCGGTCGTCGACCGATGCGTCCAGCGGGAACACCGCGACGCGGTGGCAGTTCTGGAAGGCGATACGCACTCCGAAGTGCCGCTGGAGCGCGCCGCGTATCGCATCACTCGCGAGCGCACGCAGCAGCTGACCACGTGCCTGCTCATCCGGCGGCGGCGTCTGGTTGTCGGCGAACTGGCCGCCGTCCACCTTCAGCTGAGCCACCAGCGAGCTGATCATCTCCCATGCGAAAGGCAGGGAGGTCCGGACGCAGTCGACGAAGTCGGCTTCGTCGACCTCGCCTCGCTCGGCCTGTTCCAACAGCGCCGGTGAGACGTCGAGCGACATGGGTTCTCCTCTCGCGACCCCGGACGGTGACCGGGGCCTTACGGGCAGGGAAGGAAGGCGACGACGCAGCGTGCACGGACGACGACCTCCTGCATCCACGTTAAGCGTGCGGTGGGGGCCGCACCAGGAGATTGGGAACACAACCGGCCACCAACGAAGGGGCGCAAAGAGGGGCAAGCTCACTCCGGCGCTCCGTGCTGGGGAGCGAGTGACAGGGGTCGACGGATGGGGAATCGCGCCGGGCCCCCGTCGTCGAGTAGCGTTGCCGACCATGCGTCTCGTCATCGCCCGTTGCTCCGTCGACTACGCGGGCCGGCTCACAGCCCACCTGCCCTCCGCCCCCCGTCTGATCCTGGTGAAGGCGGACGGCAGCGTCTCGATCCACGCCGACGACCGGGCGTACAAACCGCTCAACTGGATGTCCCCGCCGTGCACCCTGAAGGAGGGCGCCGGCGATGAGGCGGGCGTCTGGACCGTGGTGAACAAGGCGGGCGAAAAACTGATCATCACGATGGAGGAAATCCTCCACGACTCCTCGTACGAGCTGGGCGTCGACCCGGGCCTCATCAAGGACGGCGTGGAGGCGCACCTCCAGGAGCTGCTCGCCGACCGGATCGAGATCCTCGGCGAGGGCCACACCCTGATCCGCCGTGAGTACCCCACCGCCATCGGCCCCGTGGACATCCTCTGCCGCGACGCGGACGGGCGGACGGTGGCCGTGGAGCTGAAGCGGCGTGGCGACATCGACGGCGTGGAGCAGCTGACCCGCTATCTGGAGCTGCTCAACCGCGACCCGCATCTCGCCCCGGTGAGGGGCGTCTTCGCGGCCCAGGAGATCAAGCCCCAGGCGCGCGTGCTCGCGACGGACCGGGGCATCGGCTGCCTGGTCCTCGACTACGACGCGATGCGCGGCATCGAGGACGACAAGCTGCGGCTGTTCTGACGGCCGTCATCCACCACCGCACGGCCGAAGCCGGGCAACCCTTCCGCGGGTGCCCGGCTTCCGTGTCGTCAGGCCGACGCCTCGGTGGGCTCGCCGCTCTTGGCGGGGGCTCCGGTGCCGGCACCGGCCGACTCGGCGGGGCCGCTGGCGGAGGAGGTGGTGTCCGGCGGGGGCGGGCTCGGGGGCTCCGTGGTGGGCGTCTCGGTCGGCGGGGTCGGCTCCGGCTCCGACTCGGTGGGCGTCACGCTGGGGCCGGTGCTCGTGGACTGCGAGGGCGTGGGCGAGGTCCTGGTCGGGGTGGGCGCACCCGAGGTGCTGCTGCTCGGCCCGCTCGACGGCTCCCCCGCGCCCGGTGAGCTCCCGTCCGGCGACGAGGGAGCCGGGGAGGGCGAGCCGGAGGTGCTGGGCGTGGCGGGTTGCGAGGGGCCCGCGTTGGTGGGTGCCTCGCCGCCGGGCGCGCCGTCGTCCGGTGCGGGGACGTCGTCCGGCTCGTCGGCGGGGGACGCGTCATCGGGGGTGCTCTCGGGGGACGACTGCTCGGTGGTCACGTTACGGCTGCCGCCGGGCTCCTCGGGGTCGCCCGCCGTGAGGCCGAGGGTGACGACGGTGCCGAGCACGGCGATCAGCAGCGCGCCCGCCCCCGCGGCGGCCAGGTTGCGCCGGGCGCCGCCCAGGACCACGCGCCCGCCGCCCGGCTTCGGTGCGGTGGCCCGGGGGCCGGCGGGCAGCGAGGAGATGAGGGTGGGGTCCTCCTCGACCGTCTGCCGGGTGAACAGCGGCGGGGCCGGGAAGCTGACGGGCGGCGTACCGGCCAGGAGGTCGTGGCGTACGGCGGGCACCTCGTCGCCCGTCTGGGACCGGGCCGGAGGCGCGAAACCGCCGGAGCGGTCCGCCACCAGGGCGAGGGCGCGGCGGCCGGCCACCGCCCCGGACTTGTCGGCGAGCGCGCCGCGCATGGAGATCGAGGTCTCCAGCTCCGTACGGGCCCGGTCAAGATTGCCGGAACAGAGGGCGAGGACGCCCAACTCGTGGTGGAAGTAGGCCTCTTCAGCGACCTCACCGGCGATCCTGGCGGCCTCCTGGCCGGCCCTGAGCGCCTTCTCCCAGGCGCCCCAGCTCATCCCCGCCGCGAGGGCGGGAGCGGCGCTGCGGGCCAGCAGGACGGCCGCGCTGGCCTGGCCCGCCTCGCCGTCGGGAACGAGGCGGCCCATCGCGGCGACGATGGCGTCGGCCTCGGCTACGGCCCGCTGCGGGGTGACCGAGGGGTGGGAGACCCACCAGGCGTAGTGCTGGGCGGCCGTACGGGCGTGGGCGGCGGCGCTCTCCGCGTACCCGCCGGCCTCCAGCTGGGCGAGGACACCGGCGGCGAGCCGGTAGCGGGGGCCGGCCGGGGAGAGCAGTCCGCAGCCCGCGAGTTCACCGAGGGCGGCGTCCGCGTGGGTGTCGCCCACGAGAGCCGGCAGATGGGCCTGGTGGGGCACCTCGCCGCCGAGGGCGACGGTGAAGCGCAGGGTCTCGCGGGCCGCCTCGCTGAGCCGGGAGGCGAGCAGGACGGCGGGCGCGGCCCCTTCACCGAGGCTCGGCAGCGGCACGTCCAGGGTCTCGGGGGTGGGCGCTTCGGGGACCGGGGGCGCGTCGTCCGGGCGTGGCTCGAAGTAGTCGTACTCGTCGAAGGCCCCGGGGTCGGTGTTCAGCCGGTCGCGCTGGCGCAGCAGCGATCCGGCCTGGACGAAGCGGAGCGGCAGCCCCTCGGACTCGAACCAGAGATCGCCCGCCCAGTTCCGCTCGTCCTCGGTGAGGGGGCGCTCGACGACCTTCTCCAGCAGCTCCAGCGAGGCGGAGCGACCGAGGCCGGCGAGGAGGACCTCCTCCAGGTGGGCGTCGACGCCGGGGGCGGCGAGGTCGGGCTCGGTGCCGAACAGGAAGGCGCACTCGGGGGTGGCTTCCAGGAGCCCGTCGAGGGCGGCCCCGCCGATCTCCAGGTCGTCGATGACGACGACGGCGCCGATGGAGCGCACGAGGGCGAGCAGTTCCTCGGGGCCGGGGCGGTGCAGCGGGGCATGGTGGATCGCGTCGAAGATGCCGTACAGCAGGTCGGCGGCGGTGCGCCGGTGGCCGCTGAGGCGGACGACGCCGTCGGGGGCCAGGTCCGCGCAGTCGGCGGCGACGGCGTCGAGGAGCGCGGTGCGGCCGGACCCGGCCTGGCCGGTGAGGCGGACGCTGCGGCCGCGGGCCAGCAGGCCCACCACCCGCTCGCGCTCCTCCTGGCGTTCCAGCAGGGGGAGCTGCGGGGCGGGCGGGCCCGCCGGTACGGGCGGTGCGCCGGCGCGCTCGTGGTCGGCGCGTTCGGCGGGGGTGCGGCGGACGGGTGCGGTGGGCTCCGAGCCGGGCGGGCAGGCCTCGACCTCACTGCCGTCGACGGGGTTGACCGTGAGCAGGAGATCCCCGACCGTGACCTGGACGACGCGGACCTGCTGCGGTGTCGGCTGGCCGAAGTCGGCCGCGTTGGACTCCCGGGACGGCCGGCGGCGGCCGTCGGAGCCGTTGGCGTTCTGCCCGTACTCTTCCGGCCCCTGGTGTGTCGGGTCCATCAACAAGTCCCCCAGACGCGTCGCGCTCGGTTTGCCCCTCCGGCCTCACACGCCCCGCTGTCGCTTCCGGTCCGGTGTCTGCCTCGGGTGGGTGTCATAAGGCAGACGGCCGAACCCTAGACCTTCGCACAGTATCCACGCACGGGCGGGGTGCCATGCCGTCCGGGACGTCACATTCCGGTGAGGATTGCGCGTCTTCTGCCCCGGCAGTGCCTACGTACTCAGACGCGCGGCAGCGAATCGGCGGCGATCCCGCCCTCGATCGCCAGGATGCGGTGCAGCCGGGTGGCCACCAGGAGGCGCTGCATCTGCGGCGGGACGCCGCGCAGCACGAGACGGCGCCCGGCCCGGCCGGCTCTGCGGTGGGCCCCCATGATGACGCCGAGTCCGGTGGCGTCCCAGGAATTCAGCTCGGTCAGGTCCAGCACCAGATCGCCGGCTCCGTCGTCGACGGCCGAGTGGAGGACCGTACGGGCGTCCGCCGCGCTTCGGACGTCGAGGCGGCCCCCGACGACCAGCTCGGCGTGGTCGCCCCTGATATGCATATGCGCTCCCCTGCTGTTGCTCCGTGGCGAGGTCCGTCTGCCTGTTCTTCTCTTCCACAACTGACTGCCGCAGCGACAGGGAAGTTGCCGTCTGTAAGCGAACCGATACCGAATTCACTCGGTGGAGTGACGTCGGTTCGCCGGAGACCGGACACGGCCGGGTACACTCCCCGCCCCGACGGCGGGACCGAAGGGGCAGGGATACGGCTGCGGTCAGTACGTGTAGAAGCCCTGCCCGCTCTTGCGCCCGATGTCACCTGCGTCGACCATCCGGCGCATCAGCTCGGGGGCGGCGAACTTCTCGTCCTGCGACTCGGTGTAGATGTTGCCGGTGGCGTGGAGCAGGATGTCCACGCCGGTCAGGTCGGCCGTGGCGAGCGGGCCCATGGCGTGGCCGAACCCCAGCTTGCAGGCGGTGTCGATGTCCTCGGCCGTGGCGACGCCCGACTCGTACAGCTTCGCGGCCTCGACGACGAGGGCCGAGATGAGCCGGGTGGTGACGAAGCCCGCCACATCGCGGTTGACGACGATGCAGGTCTTGCCGACCGACTCGGCGAACTCCCGGGCGGTGGCGAGGGTTTCGTCGCTGGTCTTGTAGCCGCGGACCAGCTCGCAGAGCTGCATCATCGGGACCGGCGAGAAGAAGTGCACGCCGACGACGCGCTCCGGACGCTCCGTCACGGCCGCGATCTTGGTGATCGGGATGGCGGAGGTGTTCGAGGCGAGCACGGTGTTCTCGCCGACGACCTTGTCCAGGGCGCGGAAGATCTCGTGCTTGACCTCGAGCTTCTCGAAGACGGCCTCCACGACGACGTCCACGTCCGCGACGGCGTCGAGGTCGGTGCTCGTGGTGATGCGGGCGAGGGCGGCCTCGGCGTCGGAGGCCTCCAGCCTGCCCTTGGAGACGAACCGGTCGTACGAGGCCTTGATGCCGTCCAGGCCGCGGGTCAGCGCCGCGTCGGTGACATCCCGCAGCACGACGTCCCAGCCCGCCTGGGCGGAGACCTGCGCGATCCCGGATCCCATGAGTCCGGCCCCGATGACGGCGAGCTTCCTGGCCACGTTCGCACCCCTTGTTCTCTGTCCGCGTCCACGTCCGCCTCTGCGGCATTTCTCAACGGCTCTTCGTATGCTCTCCGGCGGAGATTAGTACCCGTCGGGGGCGCTGGGGCCGTGAAGAGATGCGCGTCACGTCTCGAATGACGGACATCACACCGAGACGCGTCATTCGGCTCCGCGCCGCGCGTAGTTGGGGGTGCGGGCCTCACTACGCTGGGCCCATGGTCAATCTGACGCGCATCTACACCCGGACCGGCGACCAGGGCACCACGGCCCTCGGCGACATGAGCCGTACCGCCAAGACCGATCTGCGGATCGCGGCGTACGCGGACGCCAACGAGGCCAACGCGGTGATCGGGACCGCCATCGCGCTGGGGCAGCTCTCCGAGGACGTGGTGAAGGTCCTCGTACGGGTCCAGAACGACCTCTTCGACGTGGGCGCCGACCTGTCCACCCCGGTCGTGGAGGAGCCCGAGTACCCGCCCCTGCGGGTCGAGCAGTCCTACGTCGACAAGCTGGAGGCGGACTGCGACCGCTTCCTGGAGGAGCTGGAGAAGCTCAGGAGCTTCATCCTTCCGGGGGGTACGCCGGGGGCCGCCCTGCTCCACCAGGCGTGCACCGTGGTCCGGCGCGCCGAGCGGTCCACCTGGGCGGCGCTGGAGGTGCACGGCGAGGTGATGAACACCCTGACCGCCACCTACCTCAACCGCCTCTCCGACCTCCTGTTCATCCTGGCGCGCAGCGCCAACAAGGAGGTCGGGGACGTGCTGTGGGTGCCGGGCGGCGAGCGCTAGCGGTCAGCCGGCTCCCGGTCCGTCTCCGCGCCCTTCGGAACCTGCTTCGGGAACACCGTGTAGCCGACGGCGATGATCAGGTTGATGCCGATCACCCAGCCCATCTTCTGCTGCCAGCCCTGCAGCGAGCTGATCCCGCCGCCCGGGCCGACGTACCAGACCGCCGCCTGGAGCAGGCCCAGCGCGACAACCGCGGCGAGGATCCAGCGGACGGCGGTGCGCCACTCGTGGGCGGCGCGGGCCATGCCGTACTTCGGCGGCTTCACCGGCGGCGGGCCGCCGAACCAGCGGTGGGCGACCCGGGCGTCGACCCACTTGACGGTGTGATGGCCGAGGCCCACGGTGAAGCCGATGTAGACGGCGGCCAGGCCGTGCTTCCAGTCGGGTTGGGCGCCGTTCCTCAGGTCGATCGCCGTCACCACGAGCAGCACGACCTCCAGCAGCGGCTCGCAGAGCAGCACGGCCGCGCCGAGCCTCGGCTTCCTGGCGACGTACCGCAGCGCGAGTCCTGCCGCCAGCAGCACCCAGAAAGCGACCTCGCAGGCCACGACCAGCAGAGCGATCACAGCTTCTCTCCTCCCGTTCCCCTCCAGCCTCCCGTCCGCCGGGCAGGAGCGCGTCGTCGTCGGTGACGAAACGGGACTGCATCCTTCGATGTAGTCGCGCATCGGTCCGCGAAGGGAGGCCCGGGGCCGGTGGTGCGTGTTGGATGGAGGGGTGTTCACCTCTGTCCGTCCCCACCGCGACGACGTGGCCCTCGCCGTCTCCGGGCTGCTCGGGGGGCTGCTCCTGTGGCTGCTCGGCCTCCACACCCAGGGCGGCCGCCCCTTCTCCGCGCCCTGGGTCACCCTCGTACCGCTGACCGTGATCGCCGCGATGGAGCTGCTGCGCCGGAGTGCCCCGCGGACGGCGCTGACCGTCGCCACGCTCGCGCTGGTCGCGGACCAGTTCACCCGGGGCAGCCTCGCGACCATTCTGATGTTCACGGACGTCATGTACGCGGCCGTGCTGTACGGGACCCCGGCCGCCGCCCGCCGTCTCCCGGTGGCCACGCTGCTGGTCACCGTCGCGTCCGCGATCGGCTTCCTGGCCTGGTTCCGTACGCCCGAGGCTCTGCTGATCGGCGTCGTCACGGGGCTGGTCTCCTTCGTCCCCGCGATCACCGGGGTCAGCGTGCGCAACCACCGCACCGCCGCCGAGGCCGCCCGGCTGTCCGCCGCGCAGACCGCGCGGCTGGCCGAGATGGACCGGGTCCAGGCGGTGGTCGCCGAGCGGGCCCGGATGGCCAGGGAGCTGCACGACATGGTGGCCAATCACCTCTCCGCCGTGGCGATCCACTCCACGGCGGCCTTGTCCATCGACGACCCCGACACCTCGCGGAGCGCCCTCAAGGTGATCCGGGAGAACAGCGTCGAGGGGCTCGCGGAGATGCGCCGGCTGATCGGGCTGCTGCGCGAGGGCGGTGAGGACGGCGCCCCGGCCGCCGCCCCGACGCTGGCCTCCCTGGACGCCCTGGTGGAGCAGGCGAACACCAACGGCGCCCCGAGCGGGCTGGTCTGCACGCTCGAGGACACCCGGGAGGCGGGGTCGGGGGCCCTGCCCACCCCCGTCGAGCTGGCCGCGTACCGGATCGTGCAGGAGTCCCTCACCAACGCCCTCAAGCACGCCGCACCGGGGCCGGTCACCGTGCGGCTCGACCTCACCGGCGACGTACTGGCGGTCGAGGTGACCAGTGTGTTCGGCAGCCGGACCGGGCCCACCGCGCCGGGTTCGGGCGCCGGTCTGGTGGGGATGCGGGAGCGGGTGGCGCTGCTCGGCGGGACGTGGGGAGCGGGGGCCGAACCGGACGGCGACGGCACGAAGATCTGGCGGGTGCGGGCCGAACTGCCCGTGGCGGAAAGGACGATGCGGGGATGACGATCCGGGTACTGGTGGCCGAGGACCAGGCGGCCGTGCGGGCGGGGCTGGTGCTGATCCTCACCAGCGCGCCGGACATCGAGGTCGTCGGGGAGGCGGGGAACGGCGAGGCGGCGGTGCGCCTGGCCCGTGAACTCCGGCCGGATCTCGTCCTGATGGATGTGCAGATGCCGCGGCTGGACGGGGTGGCGGCGACCCGGCAGGTGGTGGCGGAAGGGCTGGCGGACGTCCTGGTCCTGACCACGTTCGACCTGGACGAGTACGTGTTCGGGGCACTGCGGGCGGGGGCTTCGGGGTTCCTGCTGAAGAACACCGACGCCCGCGATCTGCTGGAAGCGGTACGGACGGTGGCGCGCGGCGAGGGGCTGATCGCACCGGCCGTGACCCGTCGGCTGATCGCGGAGTTCGCGGGGGTACGGACCGTACGTGCGGCGGGTGCGGCCGATCCGGCGGTGCTGGAGTCGCTGACCCGGCGCGAGCGGGAGGTGCTGGGGTGTCTCGGTGAGGGGATGCCGAACGCGGAGATCGCGGTGCGGCTCTCGATGGCGGAGGCGACGGTGAAGACGCACGTCAGCAGGTTGCTGGCCAAGCTGGGGCTACGGAGCCGGGTGCAGGCGGCCGTACTCGCACGGGAGTTGGGGGTCTGACCTCGGTCCCGTCCCGGCCCGAGGCCAGACCCTCGATCTTTGGTCCAGACCTCTTGACGATTGGTCCAGACCTTCCTAATGTCACCCCACACACACTGCGGTGAGTACGAGAGCACGCGTACTCAGGGCGGCGCAGGGTTTGCAGTCCACGAATCACCCCCGTTTGTTGGACCTCACCCGAGGAGCACCGTTGAGCACTGACACCCCCCAACGCCGTTCCGGATTCAGCTGGATCCCCACCCGGAGCGGCAGATCCAAGGTCGTCGCGGGCCTCACCGCGCTCGTCGTTCCGCTGGCCGCGATGGTGGGTCTGGCCTCTCCCGCCTCGGCAGCCGCGTCGGCCACCGCCACGTACACCAAGAAGTCGGACTGGGGCAGCGGCTTCGAGGGCCAGTGGACGGTGAAGAACGCCGGCACCACCGCGCTCTCCTCCTGGACCATCGAGTGGGACTACCCCACCGGAACCCGGGTCAGCTCCGCCTGGGACGCCTCCGTCACCAGCTCCGGAACCCGCTGGACCGCCAAGAACCTCAGCTGGAACGGGACGGTGGCCCCCGGCGCCAGCGTCAGCTTCGGCTTCAACGGCTCCGGCCCCGGCGCCCCCACCGGCTGTAAGCTCAACGGCGCCTCCTGTGACGGCTCCACCGTCCCGGGCGACAACCCGCCCTCCGCCCCTGGCACCCCCGCCACCAGCGACGTCACCAACACCTCGGTGAAGCTCAGCTGGAGCGCGGCCACCGACGACAAGGGCGTCAAGAACTACGACGTCCTGCGCAACGGCGCCAAGATCGCCACGGTCACCGGCACCACGTACACCAACACCGGTCTGACCGCCGGCACCGACTACACCTACGCGGTCCAGGCCCGGGACACCATCGATCAGCTCGGCCCGGTCTCCGGCTCCGTCTCGGTCCGCACCACCGGCGGTGGCGGCGGCGAGCAGCCTGGCGGCGACAAGATCAACCTGGGCTACTTCACCAACTGGGGCGTCTACGGGCGCAACTACCACGTCAAGAACCTGGTGACGTCCGGTTCCGCGGCGAAGATCACGCACATCAACTACGCCTTCGGCAACGTGCAGAACGGCCGGTGCACCATCGGTGACTCCTACGCCGACTACGACAAGGCGTACACCGCCGACCAGTCCGTCGACGGCGTCGCCGACACCTGGGACCAGCCCCTGCGCGGCAACTTCAACCAGCTGCGCAAGCTGAAGGCCGAGTACCCGCACATCAAGGTCCTCTGGTCCTTCGGCGGCTGGACCTGGTCCGGCGGCTTCCCCCAGGCCGCGCAGAACCCCGCCGCCTTCGCCCAGTCCTGCTACGACCTGGTCGAGGACCCCCGCTGGGCCGATGTCTTCGACGGCATCGACCTCGACTGGGAGTACCCCAACGCCTGTGGTCTGACCTGTGACACCAGCGGCCCGGCCGCGCTCAAGAACCTCGCCTCGGCCGTGAAGACGAAGTTCGGCGCGGGCAACCTGGTCACCGCCGCCATCACCGCGGACGGCTCGGCCGGCGGCAAGATCGACGCCGCCGACTACGCGGGCGCCGCCCAGTCCTTCGACTGGTACAACGTGATGACGTACGACTTCTTCGGCGCCTGGGCGAACAAGGGCCCGACGGCCCCGCACTCGCCGCTGACCCCGTACACCGGCATCCCCCAGGAGGGCTTCACCTCCGCCGACGCCATCGCCAAGCTGAAGGCCAAGGGCGTCCCGGCCAAGAAGCTGCTCCTCGGCATCGGCTTCTACGGCCGCGGCTGGACCGGCGTCACCCAGTCCGCCCCCGGCGGCACGGCGACCGGCGCGGCCCCGGGCACGTACGAGGCGGGCATCGAGGACTACAAGGTCCTCAAGAGCACCTGCCCGGCCACCGGCACCATCGCCGGCACGGCCTACGCGCACTGCGGGACCAACTGGTGGAGCTACGACACCCCGGCCACCATCGGCTCCAAGATGACCTGGGCGAAGAACCAGGGCCTGGGCGGAGCGTTCTTCTGGGAGTTCTCCGGTGACACCACCAACGGTGAACTGGTGAGCGCGATCAACAGCGGGCTCCAGTAGCACCGGCGGCCATCCCCACGCCGTAACGGCCAGCACCACCCCGGAAAACCGCCGGGGAGACGGGTCCGCCCCCCGTCTCCCCGGCTTTTCGCTGTGTACGGACCTTCCGGCCTTACGCCACGTCGCGCCGCCCCGGGCTTTGTCCGGGGCCCCGCTGGAAGGCGGCCCCCCATTCGAGCGGGGCCGCCTTTCAAGCCACGTTCACCCTCTGGCCCGGCGGCGCCGCCTCCAGCCAGGCGAGGAAGCCGGTCAGGGCGTCCTCGCTCATCGCCAGCTCCAGGCGCGTCCCCCGGTGGAGACAGCCGAGCACGACGGAGTCGGACAGGAGCGCGAGCTCCTCCTCGCCCTCCGGAAGCCGGCGGGCGATCACCTCGATCGCAGAACGCTCCAGGCCCCGGCGGGGGCGAGGAGCGTAGGAGAAGACACGGAACCAGTCGACGCGATCGCCGCTGTAGCGCGCGACCCCGTAGACCCAGCCTTTGCCGGAGGGGTCCGGCTCCTCGGAGACGTCCCAGCGGAGGCTGCAGTCGAAGGTGCCTCCGGACCGCTGGATGAGCCGTCGGCGCAGGCCGAAGACGAACAGCCCCACCAGGACCGTGACGACGACGGACACGCCCACCCACAACGCGAGGACCATCTCCACCGACCTCCTCGCATCGTCGAGTAACGGATAACGAACCGATTCGAACTGATATGCACCTGCATCGCCTCAGCCGCGACACGGCTGGATTTCTCCAGCTCGGGCCGCGGCTGAGTAAAAACATCTGTCCGTGGGGGTGCTAGTGCACCGCCACCGCGCGCAGACGGATCTCGGCGCGCCGCTCAGCAGCGGCGTCCGCGTCCGACTTCGCGCGCTCCAGCGCACGCTCGGCGCGCTGGACATCGATCTCGTCCGCCAGCTCGACGATCTCGGCCAGCAGCGACAGCTTGTTGTCCGCGAACGAGATGAAACCACCGTGCACAGCGGCGATGACGGTACCGCCCTCGCTCGTGCGGATCGTCACCGGGCCCGATTCCAGCACACCGAGAAGCGGCTGGTGACCGGGCATGATGCCGATGTCGCCGGACGTGGTACGCGCGACGACCAGCGTGGCCTCGCCGGACCAGACACTGCGGTCCGCGGCGACCAGCTCGACATGCAGCTCAGCAGCCAAGGAGACTCCTCGGGTCACCACCCGGCCGCCCGGCCGGGTGTCGGTTCAATTCTACGGGGCGTGGTGAGGGGGGCGGGACCAGGCCCGCCCCCCTCGGTGAGCCGGAGGCTCAGGAGACGCCGAGCTCCTTGGCCTTCGCCTTGAGGTCGTCCAGGCCACCGCACATGAAGAACGCCTGCTCGGGGAAGTGGTCGTAGTCCCCGTCGCAGATCGCGTTGAACGCGGTGATCGACTCGTCGAGCGGGACGTCCGAACCGTCCAGGCCGGTGAACTGCTTGGCGGCGTGGGTGTTCTGCGACAGGAAGCGCTCGACGCGACGGGCACGGTGGACAACGAGCTTGTCCTCCTCGCCCAGCTCGTCGATACCGAGGATCGCGATGATGTCCTGGAGGTCCTTGTACTTCTGCAGGATCCCCTTGACGCGGCTGGCCGTGTCGTAGTGCTCCTGCGTGATGTAGCGCGGGTCCAGGATGCGGGACGTGGAGTCCAGCGGGTCCACGGCCGGGTAGATGCCCTTCTCGGAGATCGGACGGGAGAGAACCGTCGTCGCGTCGAGGTGGGCGAACGTGGTGGCCGGGGCCGGGTCGGTCAGGTCGTCCGCGGGGACGTAGATCGCCTGCATCGAGGTGATCGAGTGACCACGCGTCGAGGTGATGCGCTCCTGGAGCACACCCATCTCGTCGGCCAGGGTCGGCTGGTAACCCACTGCGGACGGCATGCGGCCGAGCAGCGTGGAGACCTCGGAACCGGCCTGCGTGAAGCGGAAGATGTTGTCGATGAAGAGCAGCACGTCCTGCTTCTGCACATCGCGGAAGTACTCCGCCATGGTCAGGGCGGACAGCGCGACCCGCAGACGGGTGCCCGGCGGCTCGTCCATCTGGCCGAAGACCAGCGCGGTCTTCTCCAGGACGCCCGACTCGGTCATCTCGTCGATGAGGTCGTTGCCCTCACGGGTGCGCTCGCCGACTCCGGCGAACACCGACACACCGTCGTGCAGCTTCGCCACACGCATGATCATTTCCTGGATGAGGACCGTCTTGCCGACGCCCGCACCACCGAACAGACCGATCTTGCCGCCCTTGACGTACGGGGTCAGCAGGTCGACGACCTTCAGGCCGGTCTCGAACATCTCGGTCTTGGACTCGAGCTGGTCGAAGGCCGGGGCCTTGCGGTGGATCGGCCAGCGCTCGGTGATCTGCGCCTCGGCCTCCGGCTCGTTCAGGATCTGACCGAGGGTGTTGAACACCTTGCCCTTGGTGATGTCACCGACGGGGACGGTGATGCCCGTGCCCGTGTCGGTCACCGGGGCCTGGCGGACCAGGCCGTCGGTGGGCTGCATCGAGATCGCGCGGACCACGCCGTCACCCAGGTGCTGGGCGACCTCGAGGGTCAGCGTCTTGCGGGCGCCGGCCTCGGCCGGGTCGTCCACCTCGACGTGGAGGGCGTTGTAGATCTCCGGCATCGCGTCGACGGGGAACTCCACGTCGACGACCGGGCCGATGACCCGGGCGACGCGGCCCGTGGCAGCGGCCGTCTCAACAGTGGTCGTCATTACTTGTCACTCCCCGCGGTCGCGTCGGCCAGAGCACTGGCACCGCCGACGATCTCGCTGATTTCCTGGGTGATTTCGGCCTGGCGGGCCGCGTTGGCAAGCCGGGAGAGGCTCTTGATGAGGTCCCCGGCGTTGTCGGTGGCCGACTTCATCGCGCGACGGCGGGCAGCGTGCTCGGAAGCGGCTGCCTGCAGCAGTGCGTTGTAGATACGGCTCTCGACGTAGCGCGGCAGAAGGGCGTCGAGGACGTCCTCGGCCGACGGCTCGAACTCGAACAGCGGAAGGATCTCGCCCTTACGGGTGCTCTCCTCCGCGACCTCGTCGAGCGAAAGCGGCAGCATCCGGTCGTCGACCGCGTTCTGCGTCATCATCGACACGAATTCCGTGAAGACGATGTGCAGCTCGTCGACGCCGCCCTCGGCCGTGTCCTTCTGGATGGCCTCGATCAACGGGGCGGCGATGCGCTTGGCATCGGAGTACGCCGGGTTGTCGGTGAAGCCCGTCCAGAACTCCTCGACCTTGCGCTCGCGGAAGCCGTAGTACGCGACACCCTTGCGGCCGACGATGTACGTGTCGACCTCCTTGCCCTCACCGGCAAGGCGCTCCCGCAGCCGCTCCGCGGCCTTGATGGCGTTGGAGGAGTAGCCGCCGGCCAGACCGCGGTCGCTCGTGACGAGCAGGACCGCGGCGCGGGTCGGCGCTTCGGCTTCGGTGGTGAGCGGGTGCTTGGCGTTGGAGCCGGTCGCCACCGCGGTCACCGCGCGGGTGAGCTCGGTCGCGTACGGCATCGACGCCGCCACCTTGCGCTGCGCCTTGACGATGCGCGAGGCGGCGATCATCTCCATCGCCTTGGTGATCTTCTTGGTCGCGGTGACGGCTTGGATGCGGCGCTTGTAAACGCGAAGCTGAGCGCCCATCGATCAGCCCTCGCCCAGGAGCTTGCCGTCCGAGGTCTCGAACTGCTGCTTGAAGGCGGCGATCGCGTCGGCGATCGACTGCAGCGTGTCGTCGGACATCTTGCCGCCCTCGGCGATGCTGGTCAGGAGGTCCTTGCGCTCGCGGCGCAGGTACTCCAGCAGCTCGGTCTCGAAGCGACGGATGTCCTCGACCGGGACGTCGTCCATCTTGCCCGTGGTGCCGGCCCAGACGGAGACGACCTGCTCCTCCATCGGGAACGGGGCGTACTGCGGCTGCTTCAGCAGCTCGACCATGCGCTTACCGCGCTCCAGCGAGGCCTTCGAGGCCGCGTCCAGGTCGGAACCGAAGGCGGCGAACGCCTCCAGCTCGCGGTACTGGGCGAGGTCCACCCGGAGTCGGCCGGAAACCTGCTTCATGGCCTTGTGCTGGGCGGAGCCACCGACACGGGAGACCGAGATACCGACGTTGAGCGCCGGACGCTGACCCGCGTTGAACAGGTCGGACTCCAGGAAGCACTGGCCGTCGGTGATGGAGATGACGTTGGTCGGGATGAACGCCGACACGTCGTTCGCCTTGGTCTCGACGATCGGGAGGCCCGTCATCGAACCGGCACCCATCTCGTCGGAGAGCTTGGCGCAGCGCTCCAGCAGACGCGAGTGCAGGTAGAAGACGTCACCCGGGTAGGCCTCACGGCCCGGCGGGCGGCGCAGCAGCAGGGACACGGCGCGGTAGGCGTCGGCCTGCTTCGAGAGGTCGTCGAAGATGATCAGGACGTGCTTGCCCTGGTACATCCAGTGCTGACCGATGGCCGAACCGGTGTACGGCGCCAGGTACTTGAAGCCGGCCGGGTCGGACGCCGGGGCGGCGACGATGGTCGTGTACTCCAGCGCGCCGGCCTCTTCGAGCGCACCACGCACGGAGGCGATGGTGGAGCCCTTCTGGCCGATGGCGACGTAGATGCAGCGCACCTGCTTGTTCACGTCGCCGGAGCGCCAGTTGTCGCGCTGGTTGATGATCGTGTCGACGGCCAGAGCGGTCTTACCCGTCTGACGGTCGCCGATGATCAGCTGACGCTGGCCTCGGCCGATCGGCACCATGGCGTCGACGGCCTTGTAGCCGGTCTGCATCGGCTCGTGCACCGACTTGCGGACCATGACGCCAGGGGCCTGCAGCTCGAGGGCGCGGCGGCCGTCGGTCGCGATCTCGCCGAGACCGTCGATCGGCTGGCCGAGCGGGTCGACGACGCGGCCGAGGTAGCCCTCGCCGACGCCGACGGAGAGCACCTCACCGGTGCGCTGCACCGGCTGGCCCTCCTCGATTCCGCTGAACTCGCCGAGAACGATCGCACCGATCTCGCGCTCCTCGAGGTTGAGGGCGAGACCGAGGGTTCCGTCCTCGAACTTCAGCAGCTCGTTCGCCATGGCGGAGGGCAGACCCTCCACCTTCGCGATGCCGTCGCCGGCAACGCTGACCGTACCGACCTCCTCGCGCGAGGCCGCGTCCGGCTGGTACGACTGGACAAAGTTCTCCAGTGCGTCCCGGATCTCCTCCGGCCGGATCGTGAGCTCCGCCATCTGGGTTCCCTGCTCTCCTTGTTGGGCCCGAAGTTTCTTAAGGGGGTCTGGGGGCCGACCCCCAGGAATCTTCTGCAATTTCTGCACGGCCCAACCGGGCCGCTGGTCCTGCTTGTTCTTGCTCTGGTGCCGACCGCGCTGGGTCAGCCGGCCATGCGGCGGGTCGCCTCTTCGAGGCGCTCCGCGACGGTGCCGTTGATGATCTCGTCACCGACGCGCACCGAGATCCCGCCGAGGACCGCAGGGTCCACGTCCAGGTTCAGATGCATCTCGCGGCCGTAGATCTTGGCGAGAGCGGCGCCGAGACGCTGCTTCTGCCGGTCGCTGAGCGGCACCGCCGAGGTGACGATCGCGACCGTGCGGTCGCGCCGGTCCGCGGCGAGCTTGGACAGGGATTCGAGTCCCGCTTCCAGGCTACGTCCCCGCGGCTGGGTCACCAGACGGACGATGACCCGCTCGGTCACCGGCTGTGCCTTTCCGCCGAGCAGGCTGCGCAGCAGCTCGCTCTTGGCGGCGGTGGTGGCCGTACGGCTGGTGAGCGCGGAACGCAGCTCCGTGTCGGAGCCGACGATCCGGCCGAAACGGAACAGCTCGTCCTCGACGTCGTCGAGGACGCCCGCACGCTGGGCCGCGGTGAGGTCTGCGGTGTTCGCCAGCTCCTCGACCGAGTCCACCAGGTCACGCGACTGCGACCAGCGGGAGCGGACCAGCCCGGAGACCAGGTCGACGGCTTCGCCGCTGACCTGACCGCTGAGCAGGCGCGCGACCAGCTCGGCCTTGCTCTCGCCGCTCTGGGCCGGGTCCGTGAGGACCCGGCGCAGCGAAACCTCGCGGTGGAGCAGCGCGGTGACCGAAGCCAGATCGTCGGCGAGGGCCGCCGCGTCGACCGACGTGTTGTCGGTCAGCGCGTCGAGCCGCTCACGTGCGGCGGCCAGTGCCTCGCGGCTCGCGCCGTTCATCGGACGGCCTCGGCCTTCGCCTCGAGCTCGTCGAGGAAACGGTCGACGGTGCCGCTCTGCCGGGCGTGGTCCTGGAGGGACTCACCGACGAGCTTGCCGGCCAGGTCGGTGGCGAGCTTGCCCACGTCCTGGCGCAGCGCGGAGGACGCGGCCTTGCGGTCGGCCTCGATCTGGGCGTGGCCGGCGGCGATGATCTCTTCGCGCTGCCGCTGACCTTCCGCCTTCATCTCCTGGATGATGACGGCACCCTGCTCCTGCGCCTCCTGGCGCAGTCGAGCGGCCTCGTGGCGGGCCTCGGCGAGCTGAGCCTTGTACTGCTCAAGAACGCTCTGCGCCTCGGTCTGAGCCGCTTCGGCCTTCTCGATGCCACCTTCGATCGCCTCGCGACGCTCGTCCAGGGTCTTGTTGATCACCGGAAGCAGCTTCTTCGAGAAGACGAAGAAGATGATGCCGAAGCAGATCAAGCCGATGACGATCTCGGGCCACACCGGGAACAGAGGGCTCTGCGCCTCCTCGGCTGCCAGGTACATCATGGTGGACCTTTCGTCGAATGGGGCTACAGGCACAACGTCACTTGACGATGAACGGGACGACGAAGCCGATCAGGGCCAGGGCCTCGACGACGGCGAAGCCGAGCAGCATGTTCTGGCGGATGAGGCCGGCAGCCTCGGGCTGGCGGGCGATGGCCTGCACACCGTTACCGAAGATGATGCCGATGCCGATGCCGGGGCCGATCGCGGCGAGGCCGTAGCC
Source organism: Streptomyces sp. NPDC006261 (assembly GCF_040613515.1). NCBI lineage: Bacteria > Bacillati > Actinomycetota > Actinomycetes > Kitasatosporales > Streptomycetaceae > Streptomyces > Streptomyces sp. NPDC006261. Next base: position 40,600 of record NZ_JBEXSI010000017.1, on the reverse strand, counting down.
GATGGTGCCGACGTTGCCGTTCACGGCCGCGAGGGTCTCGAAAGCAGCAGACATGTCCGTGGTTCCTTCTCTTGGTGGGACCGGTGGAAAGTGTCTTCGCACCGGGCGTTTGGGGTGGGTGAGGTCTCAAGCCGGGAGGCTTGGCGAGACCTCAGTGGGCTTCTTCGAGCGCCTGCGAGAGGTACGTGGCGGTCAGCACCGTGAACACGTAGGCCTGGAGGGCCTGGATGAACATCTCGAACACAGTGATGACCAGCGTCAGGGCGAACGACGCGGAGGCGTAGACCGTGCCCAGGACGGTGCCGAGCATGTACCAGGTGGCGATCGTGAAGATCAGGATCAGGATGTGGCCCGCGAACATGTTCGCGAAGAGTCGCACCGCCAGCGTGAACGGCCGGACGAAGACGTTGGAGACGAACTCCAGCGGCGTCAGCAGCACGTAGATGGGCTTCGGCAGACCACTCGGAACGCAGAGGTTGCGGATGCCTCCGACGAAGCCGTTCGACCGGAACGTCACCGTCATGTACGTCACCCAGACCACGAGGGCCAGGCCGATCGGGTAGGCGATGACGGAGCTGACCGGGAACTGGGCGATCGGGATGAGGGCCCAGAGGTTCAGAATCCAGACGAAGAAGAACAGCGAGACCAGCAACGGAACGAAGGGCTCACCCTTCTTGCCGATGACCTCTTTGGCGATACCGCGGTGGACGAAGTCGTACAGCGCCTCGGCGACCATCTGCAGCTTGCCGGGTACGACCTTCGCCTTCGAAAAGCCGGCCCAGAAGAAGGCCAGGATCAGGAAGGTTCCGATAATCGCGAGCAGCATGGGCTTGTTGAACTCGACAGGCCCGATGGTGAAGAGCGGCTCGAAGATGAACGACCACGCGCTGGGAGCCTGGAATCCGCATCCCTGGAACAAGTGGCAGTCAGTCTCGAAAGCGAGCGTCTGGGCGTCAGTCACCAAGAGCTCCTTCTGCATGGCGCATGGATGCGGCTACCTCGTTGTGTCGGAGCGGCGGGTGGCCGCAGGTCGGCACCGGACTGGTTCTTACGGTGAGGAGGCGGCGGCCGGGCCCGAAGCCTCGCGATGAATCAAGCGACCGCCCTGTTGCCCGCGCTCGCACTACCGCAACCGAGACCGGACGATAGCAGCACGTCGAACACGGCTTTATCCCGGCCCTACTCGTCACGATCTCCCCCAGCTCCACCCGGTCGGTTCCGGGTGTCCGCGTCGGGGTCGACGTAAAGGGTCTTGCTGCGCGCGTGCAGTACGGCCTGCGCGGTGATCCAGGTGATCACGGCCGCGACCAGCGAGAGGGCGAAGACCTGAAGGTCGAAGAGAGAGGTGTTCCGGATGCTGAGGATGAAGATCAGCAGGAGCACGAGCTGGCCTGAGTAGATCATCAGCCCCATGCCCTGGAACAGGTGAGGCATGGTCTTGGCGACCCAGTTGAGCGCCAGCAGTCCGAGCGCCATGAAGACGATCACGACCACGCAACCCACCGCCGCACCGATCGCCCCCTTGCCGCCGACGACGAGCCCGCCGACGAGCGTGGCGATGGCTCCCACCGCGGCGGTGGGGGTGGCGATGCGCAGTAGTTCGCGCATGTCGGACTGCATGGCGGCAGCTCCACTGGTCTTGGGGAGGAATGGGGCGTCGTCATGGACGAGCGTAGGCCCGGTCCGCGAGGCGGAAGTCCAGGTCGATGGACCGCCTCACAGGGTCCATCGGCTCCGTCGCCGGGTCTCGTGAACGGTATCACAAACTATTTGATGAGGTCTTTACCTGGAAAGTGTGCCAACAGTCACACATGAGGGCTAACTCGCGCGCCTGAGCGCCGAACTGGGCGTGATGTCTGATAATGCAGCTATTTGATCAGGCCCTCGCTGTCGCCACCCGCACGAGCGACTTTCCACGCGGCCCAACATCCACACCAAGCAGAAGGGTCGGTGGCCACGAGAGTAGCCACCGACCCATGTACGCCTAGCCTGCCCGCAGCTGACGCGTCAGCTGTACTTCACCTTCCCGTCAACGCCCTGAGCCCACGAGCGCTTGGCCTGCACCTTGAAGCAGGTCCCCTTCTTGACCGATTTCTTGAAGGTATAGTAATCACCCTTCTTCTTCTTGAAATCGATCCACTCGGTCAGACTCTTGTGCCCCTTGCACGTGACGAGCCGGAACCCGACGGCATGGTTCCACTCCTTCTTCGTCACGGTGTACTTCACCTTGCCGGTCTTCCCCTTTTTGAACGTCTCACCGGACTCCGACTTCTGGTTCGGATAGAGCGCCACATGGAACTTCTTGGTCGCCTTGGCCTCGATCGGCTGCTGAGCAGACGGCGTCGAGGCCTGGGCGACTCCAGCCCCGAGCAGGCCGCTCATCATCGCCGCCGATGCGACTATGCAGGCAAATTTACGCACTGTTCCCCCTTGATGGAGTCATGGATTACCACGCCCCGGTCTCGGACGCGGCCTGCCAGACGCTAGGCGAAACGCGACTTCCACTGCAATGAGTTTTCATGCGAATAGTCAAGGCCTCGGAAAGGGAAATGTCTTATTCTTGTCTTTTCTCTGCTCGTACACCCTGGGCGCGGGAAACACGGCACCGAAGAGCGCTGGTGGCGGGCGTGCTCACAGAACCACCGCCGAGCGCGCCGCCACAAAGATCACAAACCGGCCAATGTCGCTCCGGTTGCCGCGTCGTCTGTCGCCTAGCGGCTGCTGTCGACCTTCTGGCGCGAGAGGAATCGCTGACGTCCGCCCACCGCTGTGGCGCCGTTGAGGCCTGCTGCCCGGGCAGCCTGCGCGCCCTGTTGGGCCCCGGAGGTCACGAGCTCCGGCTTCTCCTCGTACGCGGGGGAAGAGGCCTGCTCCGGGTCGGGGCGGCGGTAGCGCGGCGGGACGAAGCGGTTGGCCCAGCGCGGGGTGCGGGGGGTGAAGCGCGGCATCAGCAGCAGGACCAGGCCCACCGCGCTCGCCGCCATGATCACGAACACGATCCACATCGAGGCCGAGTGCACCGAGTAGCCGACGGCGCCGAACGCGATCAGGGCCGACCAGAAGTACATGATCAGCACGGCCCGGCTGTGCGAGTGGCCGATCTCCAGCAGGCGGTGGTGCAGGTGCCCGCGGTCGGCGGCGAACGGCGACTGGCCGTTCCAGGTACGCCGGACGATGGCGAGGACGAGGTCGGCAGCCGGGATCGCGATGATCGTCAGCGGCAGCACCAGCGGGATGAAGACCGGGAGCATCGCGTGGGTGGCCTGCCGCTCACTGCCTACGAACAGCTTCATCGCGTCCGGGTCGACCTGGCCCGTGATCGAGATCGCGCCCGCCGCCAGCACCAGGCCGATCAGCATCGAGCCGGAGTCCCCCATGAAGATCCGCGCCGGGTGCATGTTGTGCGGCAGGAAGCCGATGCACATGCCCATCAGGATCGCCGCGAACAGCGTCGCGGGGGCCGCGGCCTCGATCCCGTACCCCATCCAGAGGCGGTAGGCGTACAGGAAGAACGCCGTCGAGGCGATGCACACCATGCCCGCCGCGAGCCCGTCCAGGCCGTCGACGAAGTTGACCGCGTTGATCGTGATGACCACCAGCGCCACCGTGAGCAGCGTGCCCTGCCACTGGGTGAGGGCGACCGTGCCGACGCCCGGGATCGGCAGCCACAGGATCGTGAGGCCCTGGATGACCATGACGGCGGCGGCGATCATCTGGCCGCCGAGCTTGATCAGGGCGTCGATCTCGAACTTGTCGTCGAGGACGCCGATCAGCCAGATCAGGGCGGCTCCGGAGAGCAACGCCCGTGGTTCGTTGGAGAGTTCGAAGACGCTCTTCAGGTTGTAGAGATGGTCGGCGACGATCAGACCCGCACACAGCCCGCCGAACATGGCGATCCCACCGAGCCGGGGTGTCGGCTCCCGGTGGACGTCGCGCGCACGGATCGCGGGCATCGCCCCGACCGCGATGGCGAACTTACGCACCGGTCCGGTCAGCAGATAGGTCACCGCTGCCGTGACACAGAGCGTCAGCAGGTAATCACGCACGGGCTGCCCCACAGAATTCGCCGGCCATCCAAAACCCACACCCTAGTCTCAGGAACAAGGACTCCACGGTACGGGTGATGGTTGCACAGGGTTCGTCTGCCCCGGATACGACGGAGTCCACCACTCCGGAAACGGTGGAGTCCGCTACTCCGGGTAAGGCGGAGTCCACCGCTCCGGGTAAGGCGGTCCGCGCTACTGCGGGTACGGCGGATTGCGCGCGGCCAGCTCCCGGACCTCCGCCGCGACCGGGCTCACGTCGCCCGGCTCCCGGACCGCCGCCCCGAACAGAGCCGCGATCCTCGCCATGTCCCCCTCGTCCATCCCCTGCGTGGTGACGGCGGCGGTCCCCAGGCGGATGCCCCGGGCCTCCCCGTACGGCAGCGCACACGTGTCCAGGACCATGCCGGCCGCCGAGAGCCGCGTCCGGGCGGTGCGGCCGTCGACGCCCAGCGGGGCCGGGTCCGCCACGATGATGTGGGTGTCCGTGCCGCCCGTGGTGACCTCGAAGCCTTCGGCCTCAAGGCCCGCAGCCAGCACCCGTGCGTGGGCGACCACCTGGTGCGCGTAGAGCGTGTACGCCGGTGTCTCCGCCTCCCCGAAGGCGACCGCCTTCGCCGCCACCGTGTGCATCTGCGCGCCGCCCTGCGTGAACGGGAACACCGCCCGGTCGATCCGCTCGGCCAGCTCCCCGCCGCACAGGATCATGCCGCCGCGCGGACCGCGCAGCACCTTGTGCGTGGTGGCGCAGACCACGTCCGCGTACGGGACCGGGCTCGGCGCCGCTCCCCCGGCGATCAGCCCCATCGGGTGGGCGGCGTCGGCGATCAGGTACGCGCCCACCTCGTCGGCGATCTCCCGGAACAGCTCGTAGTCGGGGTGGCGGGGGTAGGAGATCGAGCCGCAGACGATGGCCTTGGGGCGGCGGGCGCGGGCCAGGGCGCGGAGCCGGGTGTAGTCGATGAGGCCGGTCGCAGGGTCCACCCCGTACCCGACGAAGTCGAACCAGCGGCCGGAGAAGTTGCCGGGCGCCCCGTGGGTGAGGTGTCCCCCGTACGGGAGTCCCATCGCGAGCACCGTGTCCCCCGGGCGCAGCAGTGCGGCGTAGGCGGCGAGGACGGCGGAGGAGCCCGAGTGCGGCTGGACGTTGGCGTGTTCGGCGCCGAAGAGGGCGGTGGCGCGGCGCACCGCGATGCGTTCGGCGGCGTCCGCGTGTTCGCAGCCGCCGTGGTGGCGGGCGCCCGGGTACCCCTCGGCGTACTTGTTGGCGAGCGGGGAGCCGAGGGCGGCCAGGACCGCGGGCGAGGTGAAGTTCTCGGCGGCGATCAGCTGGAGGGTGGCGGCCTGCCGGTCCCGCTCGGCTTGCAGGACCCCGGCGACCTCCGGGTCCTGGCGGAGCAGGGCGCCGAAGTCCTGGGGCGGGGCGTCGGGCGTGGCCGGCACGGCGGCGGCTACGGGTGCGGCGGGAGAGGTGACCGGCATGGGACGGCTCCGGGCCTGGAGGAGGGTGCGCCGGCGAGGGGGGGCCGGTGTCAGCTCCAATGTAGGCCGGGGCGGGGCGGTGTGCCCGCTGTCGCGGCGCCCCGTACGCCGGTCGGCGCACCGCGCGTACCGGTCGCACCGGCGCTCGGTCCGGAGCGCGTACGGAGGTCGGCGCACCGTACAGCGCGCGTACGTCCCTCAGTGCGGCGCGCGTACGCCCGTGAGCGCCGTGACCACCGGGTCGAGCGCCTGGTTGATCTCGTCGCCGATGGAGCGGAAGAAGGTGATGGGCGCGCCGTAGGGGTCGTAGACCTCGTCCGCCTCGGCGGTCGGGGCCAGCAGCCAGCCGCGCAGCGCGGCTGCGGCACGGACCAGGGCGCGGGCGCGCTCGACGACGCCTTCGTCGAGCGGGTCGGGCAGGGTGGCGGGGTCTATCGCCCGCACCAGCCGGGTGAACTCTTTGAGCGTGAAGGTCCGCAGGCCCGCGGAGTGGCCCATGGAGATGACCTGGGCACGGTGGTCGCGGGTGGCGGTGAGGACCAGGTCGGCGCGGATGACGTGCTCGTCGAGGAGCTCGCGTCCGACGAAGCCGCTGGCGTCCGCGCCGAAGTCGGCGAGGACGACCTCGGCGTTGGCCTCCATGGGGGCACCCTCATGGCCCCAGGTGCCCGCGCTCTCCACGATCAGGCCGCCGCTGAGCGGATCGCCGAGGCGGCCCACCAGGGCATGGCGGGTCAGCCGCTCGGTGATCGGTGAGCGGCAGACGTTGCCGGTGCTGACGTGGAGGATGCGGAAGGTGTCGGTCCGCCCCGCTATGCCACGCCCCTCGGGCGCGGTCAATTGGCCACCTCGAGGTCGGGTACCACCTTGCGCAGCTCCTCGACGGAGAGGGCACCGGCCCGCAGGAGGACCGGAGTGGCACCGGTGACGTCGACGATCGAGGACGGCACGATGCCGGGAGTCGGACCGCCGTCGAGGTAGACGGAGACGGAGTCGCCGAGCATGCCCTGGGCGGCGTCGCAGTCCTCGGGCGAGGGGTGTCCGGTGAGGTTGGCGCTGGAGACGGCCATCGGGCCGACCTCGGTCAGCAGCTCGATGGCGACGGGGTGCAGCGGCATCCGGATGGCGACGGTGCCGCGGGTGTCGCCGAGGTCCCACTGGAGCGAGGGCTGGTGCTTGGCGACCAGGGTGAGGGCACCGGGCCAGAACGCGTCGACCAGCTCCCAGGCCTGCTCGGAGAAGTCGGTGACCAGGCCGTGCAGGGTGTTCGGGGAGCCGATGAGGACGGGGGTGGGCATGTTGCGGCCGCGGCCCTTGGCGTCCAGCAGGTCGGCGACGCCCTCGGAGCTGAAGGCGTCCGCACCGATCCCGTACACGGTGTCGGTGGGCAGCACGACCAGTTCGCCTCGGCGGACGGCGGACGCGGCCTCGCGCAGCCCGGTGGTCCGGTCGGTGGCGTCGTTGCAGTCGTATCGCCGTGCCATCAGCCGGCCTCCTCGAGCGTGTACGGGTAGCGGTGGTGGTGCCGGGGGCCGGTCACGGCATGGCCTTGCGGGCGGTGGCGAACCGGGGCCGCTTGTTGAGGTCGGGGTGGTCGGCCGCGTCGGCCCAGCCCCGCTCCTCGGTGAAGATCCACGGCACCTGGCCGCCCTGGGTGTCGGCGTGCTCGATGACGACGAGGCCGCCGGGGCGCAGCAGACGGTGGGCGGTGCGCTCGATGCCGCGGATGGTGTCGAGGCCGTCCTCGCCGGAGAAGAGGGCCATCTCCGGGTCGTGGTCGCGGGCCTCGGGAGCGACGTACTCCCATTCGGTGAGCGGGATGTACGGCGGGTTGGAGATCACCAGGTCGACCTGGCCGTCGAGCTCGGGGAGGGCGCTCAGGGCGTCTCCCTTGTGGACGGTGACCCTGGACCCCTCGGCGTTCTTCCGGGTCCATTTGAGGGCGTCCTCGGAGAGCTCCACGGCGTGTACGCGCGAGCGCGGGACCTCCTGGGCCATGGCGAGCGCGATGGCGCCCGAGCCGGTGCACAGGTCGACGACGACGGGCTCCACGACGTCCATCGCGCGGACGGCGTCTATGGCCCAGCCGACGACCGACTCGGTCTCCGGCCGGGGCACGAAGACGCCGGGCCCGACCTGGAGCTCCAGGTAGCGGAAGAACGCGCGGCCGGTGATGTGCTGGAGCGGTTCGCGGGCCTCGCGGCGGGCGACGGTCTCCCAGTACCGGGCGTCGAAGTCCGTGTCGGGCACCTGGTGCAGCTCGCCCCGCTTCACGCCGTGCACGAAGGCCGCGAGTTCCTCGGCGTCGAATCGCGGTGAGGGAACACCGGCGTCGGCCAGCCGCTGGGTGGCCTGGGCCACCTCGGCGAGCAGCAGGTTCATCGCGGTTCTCCGTACGGTTTACGGGCGTGCGGGGCGGGCGGTGCGCTTACGCGTTGGCGAGCTTGGCGGCGGAGTCGGCGTCGACGCACGCCTGGATGACGGCGTCGAGCTCTCCGTCGAGCACCTGGTCCAAGTTGTACGCCTTGAAGCCGACGCGGTGGTCGGAGATGCGGTTTTCCGGGAAGTTGTACGTCCGGATCTTCTCGGAGCGGTCGACCGTACGGACCTGGCTGCGGCGCACGTCGGAGGCCTCCTGCTCGGCGGCCTCCTGGGCGGCGGCGAGCAGCCGGGAGCGCAGGATGCGCATGGCCTGCTCCTTGTTCTGGAGCTGGCTCTTCTCGTTCTGACAGGAGGCGACGACGCCGGTCGGCAGGTGCGTGATGCGGACGGCGGAGTCGGTCGTGTTGACGGACTGGCCGCCGGGGCCCGAGGAGCGGTAGACGTCGATGCGCAGGTCGTTGGCGTGGATCTCGACCTCGACCTCCTCGGCCTCGGGGGTGACGAGCACACCCGCGGCGGAGGTGTGGATACGGCCCTGGGACTCGGTGGAGGGCACGCGCTGCACGCGGTGCACACCGCCCTCGTACTTCATCCGGGCCCAGACGCCCTGGCCGGGCTCGGTGGCGCCGTTGCCACCCTTGGTCTTGACGGCGACCTGGACGTCCTTGTAGCCGCCGAGCTCGGACTCGGTGGAGTCGATGATCTCGGTCTTCCAGCCGATACGCTCGGCGTACCGCAGGTACATGCGCAGCAGGTCACCGGCGAACAGGGCGGACTCGTCGCCGCCGGCGCCCGCCTTGATCTCCAGGAGCACGTCCTTGTCGTCGCTGGGGTCGCGCGGGACGAGGAGGAGACGGAGCTTCTCGGTGAGCTCTTCGCGCTCCTTCTCCAGGTCCTTGACCTCGGCGGCGAAGTCGGGGTCGTCCGCGGCGTACTCGCGGGCGGTTTCGATGTCCTCGCCGGTCTGCTTCCAGGCCCGGTACGTGGAGACGATCGGGGTCAGCTCCGCGTAGCGCTTGTTCAGCTTGCGCGCGTTGGCCTGGTCGGCGTGGACCGACGGGTCGGCGAGCTTCTTCTCAAGACCGGCGTGCTCGCCGATCAGTTCCTCGACCGCCTCGAACATTCGGGGGCTCCTGGTTGATTACGTCTACGGGCCTGCTGGAGGGCGTGCTGCCGGGTGGGGCGCCGGGGGCTCCCCCGCACACCCGACCGGAAAAACGCCGGTTCCGACGCCCCCGGGAAGAGGGCGCCGAGAACCGGCGCAGTGGCTCGCTACTTGCTGGCGGAGCCGGCAGCCTTGCCGAAGCGGGCCTCGAAGCGGGCCACGCGGCCGCCGGTGTCGAGGATCTTCTGCTTGCCCGTGTAGAACGGGTGGCACTCGGAGCAGACGTCGGCGCGGATGGCGCCGGAGTCGATGGTGCTCCGGGTGGTGAACGACGCACCGCAGGTGCAGCTGACCTGCGTCTCGACGTACTCGGGGTGGATGTCGCGCTTCAAGGTGTCTCCTAGTTTCGGGAGGGCGCCGGGTCGTCCGCGCGGATTGCGCGGCCGTGAACCGGGGCCGACGTACCAGTCTGCCAGGACCGGCCGTATCTCCCAAAACCGGGGGCGGGCCGCAGGTATTCCCCGTGACCGTACGAGCGTGCTACTGGACGACCTTTCCGGCGTCTCCCTTGTCCCCCGCGGACTTCTCGGTGGCGGAGGCGGGGATGGGCCGGTCGTTCTTGAGGGCTGCCCACACCTGCCGTCCGGCCTCCTCCTGCGGGAGGACCCGGTTCGGATCGGCGGGGTCGTACTCCACCGGCAGGGTCACCATGTGCACGTTGTCCGCGCCGAGCCCCTTGAGGCCGTTCGCGAACCCGGTGAGCTTCTTGACCGAGCCGAGGCCCAAGTCGGTGGTGAGCGCCTTGGTGGCGGCGTCCGCGAGGCCGAGCAGCTTCGTCGGGCTGGAGAACACCCCGACGCTCTTCGCCTGTTCCATCAGCGCCTTGACGAACGCCTGCTGGAGCTGGATGCGGCCGAGGTCACTGCCGTCCCCGACGCTCTTGCGGGTACGGACGAGGCCGAGGGACTGCTCCCCGTCCAGGGTGTGGGGACCCGGCTCCAGGTCGAGATGGCTCTTGGCGTCGCTGATCGCACTCTTCGTGGTGATCTCGACGCCGCCCAGCTCGTCGATCAGCTTCTCGAAGCCGGTGAAGTCGACCTCGATGTAGTGGTCCATGCGGATACCGGACATGGATTCGACGGTCTTCACCGCGCAGGCCGGCCCGCCGACCTCGTACGCGGTGTTGAACATGGCGCGCTGCTCGGCGGGGACCGTCTCGTCCGTGGTGTCGCTCGCGCAGGCGGGGCGTTCGATCAGGGTGTCGCGCGGTATCGAGACGACGCTCGCCGACTTGTGGCCCTTGTCGACGTGCATGACCATCGCCGTGTCGGAGCGGGCGGCGCCCTCGTCGGCGCCGTACTTGCCGTTGTCGCCGGAGCGCGAGTCGGAACCCAGCACCAGGATGTCCTGCGAGCCGTCGTCCACGTCGTCGGGGCGGTCGGTGCCGAGCTGGGCGTCGATGTCGACGCTGGAGAGGTTGCCGTCGAGGGTGACGTACGCGTATCCGAACCCGGCCCCGCCCAGGACCACCACGCCCGCCACCGTCCAGGCCGTGGCGACCTTCGCGCGGTGACGGCGGGTGGGCTTCCTCCGGCGGGTGCCGGTGCCGCGTATCCGCCCCGGGGTCTTCCTCTGCTCGCTCACGCGTCTCCCTCGCTACGGCGTTCCGCTGCTCCTCGCCCCCGGCCGTGACGGTTCCGGGAGGGTTTGTCATCTCTTGATCAGACGGCGAAGCAGCAAGAAGGGTTGCACAGGGCCCTGTCTGGGCCCGGAGGGCGGCAGAGGGCGCACGCGGGCCGGCGGGCGGCCGGCGATCCGGCGTTCACCTGCGGTTTCCTGTCCCGGACACCCACTGGCGGGGACGTCACCCGGCGGGCCTGCGTGTGGCAAAGGTCTCGGGCCGGGGCCGGGAACGCGGAGGGCCCGCAGCACCGTGGTGCTGCGGGCCCTCCGCGTCAACTGCCGTGTGTACGTCAGTCGTTGCCGTTTCCGCTGCCCGGCGTCGTCTTCTGGATCTGGAGCAGGAACTCCGCGTTGGACTGGGTCTTCTTCATCCGGTCCAGGAGGAGCTCGATCGCCTGCTGCTGGTCGAGCGCGTGCAGCACCCGGCGCAGCTTCCAGACGACCGCCAGCTCGTCGGTGCCGAGCAGGATCTCTTCCTTGCGGGTGGAGGACGCGTCGACGTCCACCGCCGGGAAGATGCGCTTGTCCGAGAGCTTCCGGTCGAGCTTGAGCTCCATGTTGCCGGTGCCCTTGAACTCCTCGAAGATCACCTCGTCCATGCGCGAGCCGGTCTCGACGAGCGCGGTGGCCAGGATGGTCAGCGAGCCGCCGTCCTCGATGTTGCGCGCGGCACCGAAGAAGCGCTTCGGGGGGTACAGCGCGGTCGAGTCGACACCACCGGAGAGGATGCGGCCGGAGGCGGGCGCCGCGAGGTTGTACGCGCGGCCCAGACGGGTGATCGAGTCGAGCAGGACGACCACGTCGTGACCCAGCTCCACGAGACGCTTGGCGCGCTCGATGGCCAGCTCGGCGACGGTGGTGTGGTCCTCGGCGGGCCGGTCGAAGGTCGAGGAGATGACCTCGCCCTTCACCGACCGCTGCATGTCGGTGACCTCTTCCGGACGCTCGTCGACCAGGACGACCATCAGGTGGCACTCGGGGCTGTTGACCGTGATCGCGTTGGCGATGGCCTGCAGGATCATGGTCTTGCCGGTCTTCGGCGGGGCCACGATGAGCCCGCGCTGGCCCTTGCCGATCGGGGCCACCAGGTCGATGATCCGCGTCGTCAGGATGTTGGAGTCGGTCTCCAGACGGAGCCGGTCCTGCGGGTACAGCGGGGTCAGCTTCTGGAACTCGGGGCGGCCGCGGCCGGACTCGGGGGCCATGCCGTTGACCGAGTCGAGGCGGACCAGCGCGTTGAACTTCTCGCGCCGCTCGCCGTCCTTGGGCTGGCGGACCGCACCGGTGACGTGGTCGCCCTTGCGCAGGCCGTTCTTGCGGACCTGGGCGAGCGAGACGTACACGTCGTTCGGGCCCGGCAGGTAGCCGGAGGTCCGGATGAACGCGTAGTTGTCGAGGATGTCCAGGATGCCCGCGACGGGGATCAGGACGTCGTCGTCGGCCACCTGCACATCGCTGGCGAAGTCGTCGCGGCCACGACGGCCACGACGGTCGCGGTAGCGGCCACGGCGGCCGCGGCGCCCGCCCGCCTCGTCGTCGAAGTCGTCCTGCGGACCGTTGTCACGGTTCTGCTGGCCCTGGCCCTGGCTCTGCCCCTGGCCCTGGCGCTGCGGACGCTGCTGCCCGCCGCCGCCCTGCTGGCCCTGGTCGTCGCCCTTGCCCCGGCGGTCGCGCTGGCGCTCACGGCGATCCCCGCGCTCGCCCCGGTCACCGCGCTCGCGGTCCCCACGGCCCTGGCGGTCGCCACGACGGCCCTCGGCGGTGTCGGCGGCGGCTTCGGCCTTGGCGTCGCCCTTGGGCTCGCCGCGGTCCTCGGTCTTCTGCTCGGCCTGCGGCTCCGCCTTGGCCTCGGTCTTCGCCTCGGCCTTGGTGTCGGGGCTGCCCGCCTGCGCGGTGGCGCGGCGGCGACGGCGCTCGCCCGTGGGCTGGTCGTCGCTGGCCGGCTGGCCGGGGATGTCGATCTGCTGCTGGGCCGCCTTCTCGGCGGCGGCGGCCTCGTCCCCGGTGCGCGCCTTGGAGGTCGCACGCCGCTTGGGCTTGCTCTCCGCCGCCTCGGCGGCGGGGGCCTCGGCGGCCTTGGAGGAGGCCTTGGGGGCGGCGGATCCGCTGCCCGCCTGCGCCTCCTTGATGACCTCGATCAGCTGGCTCTTGCGCATCCGCGCAGTACCCCTGATGCCGAGGCCGGACGCGACCTGCTGCAGCTCGGCCAGGACCATGCCCTCGAGGCCGGTGCCGGAGCGGCGGCGCCGTGCGGTGGTGCCAGTGGCAGCACCTTCGGCGGGCGCGGCGCTGTCGACGTTCTTGTCGGCAGTGACGCCCATCAGATCGGTGGTGTCGCTCACGAAGGGTCCTTCCCTGGAGCGGACGTCGGCCTTCTGGCTCGGCGACCGGTTGTGCTGTCCGACTGCGGTCTGTTGATCTTGCTGGATCGCGGACCTTGCCGGGGCGGTGGTCCGCCGGGTACGGCGGAGAGATGAACGTGCGGGGTCCGGCGCGAGATCCCCCTGCTCGGCCCACTCCTGGACGAGCGAGGGGTGTCGTGCCGGTTCCGGAGCGTGCTCGAAACTGCTCAGGCAGGCTGCTCAGGCAGTTGGGGAGGCTCCCGGAAGAATGGCGGTCCCGGAGGGGGACACGAAGCAACGCGCCTCAAAGACGTCGGTTGCAGACTTGAGGTTAACACTACCGGCTCCAACAAACATTCCCCCTCTCGGCCACCGGTAATCAGATGCGGTTACGCGGCCAGCGGCAGCACGGTGGCGCCCGCGGCGTCGAGGGCCAGCCGGTTGGCGGCCCAACCCTCGCCCGCCAGTCGGGCGACCTTGTCGGCGGACCCCTCCTCCGCCAGCGCGAGCACCGTGGGGCCCGCGCCGGAGATGACAGCGGGCACACCGTCGGCGCGCAGCCGGTGCACCAGCTCCACGCTCTCGGGCATCGCGGGGCCCCGGTACTCCTGGTGGATCCGGTCCTCGGTGGCGGCGAGCAGGAGCTCGGGGCGCCTGGTCAGCGCCTCGACGAGCAGGGCGGCCCGGCCCGCGTTGAGGGCGGCGTCGACGTGCGGGACGGAGCGCGGGAGCAGGCCCCGCGCCGTCTCGGTGAGCACGGGCCGGCCGGGTACGAAGACCACCGGAACGACGGACGGCGCGGGGTCCATCCGGATCGCCCGGGCCGCTCCGCCGTCCATCCACGCGAGGGTGAAACCGCCGAGCAGACACGCCGCGACGTTGTCGGGGTGCCCTTCGATCTCGGTGGCCAGCTCCAGCAGGGCCTCGTCGTCGAGACGGGCGTCGCCCCCGGTCGTCACGGCGCGGGCGGCGACGATTCCGGCGCAGATGGCGGCGGAGGAGGAGCCGAGGCCGCGACCGTGCGGGATCCGGTTGGCACAGACGATCTCCAGGCCGCGGGGCTGGCCGCCGAGCAGGTCGAAGGCGGTGCGCAGGGAGCGGACGAGCAGGTGGCTCTCGTCGCGGGGCAGCGTCTCGCCGCCCTCACCTGCGATGTCGATGTGGAGCCCGGAGTCGGCGACCCGGACGACGACGTCGTCGTACAGCCCCAGCGAGAGGCCGAGGGCGTCGAAACCCGGGCCCAGATTGGCGCTGGTTGCGGGGACGCGCACCCTGACGGCGGCGGCTCGGAACGCGGGACCGGCCATCGGCTGGATGACTCCTTGTAAGGCGGCGGGGATTGCGGTGCGGTGGCTCTGCGGCGGTGGGGGCCTACGGGGACGGGGATGGGGCCGGTGGCCCGGCCCGTGCTCGCCGTCACGACGGCGCTCGCGCCGCGGCAGACCCGTGGGGCGGGTGTCGGGCGGATGGGGTACAGCTTATCGAAGGAAGGTTCTGTCGCGACATAGGGCGCACAGGAGGCGCACGATGCGTGTCGCCCGCCTCCTATGCGCTCTCCGCCCCGAAAAGAGGGCGGTTGAGCTGGGTTGTCTCGTGTTGGCCCCGAAGGGTTGCCGCGTGTTGGCCCCGGGAGGTCGTCCCGCGTCGGCCCCCCGGGTCAGACGAGCCCGAGCTTCTGGGCCGCGGTGGCCGCGTCGACCGGTACGGTGACCGGCTGCGGGGCGCCCGCGACGGCCCAGTCGGGGTCCTTGAGGCCGTTACCGGTGACCGTGCAGACGATGCGCTGGCCGGGGTCGACCCTGCCCTCCTCGGCGGCCTTGAGCAGACCGGCGACGGACGCGGCCGACGCGGGCTCCACGAAGACGCCCTCCTGGGAGGCCAACAGCCGGTAGGCGGACAGAATCTGCCGGTCCGTCACCTCGTCGATGAAACCGCCCGATTCGTCCCGGGCGGCCAGGGCGTAGTCCCAGGAGGCCGGGTTGCCGATACGGATAGCGGTGGCGATGGTGGACGGGTCCTTGACGACCTCGCCGCGCACGATGGGCGCGGAGCCGGAGGCCTGGAAGCCCCACATGCGCGGGGCGTGCGTGGAGACGCCGTCACGGGCGTACTCGGTGTACCCCTTCCAGTACGCGGTGATGTTGCCCGCGTTGCCGACCGGCAGGACGTGGATGTCGGGGGCGTCGCCGAGCGCGTCGACGATCTCGAACGCGGCGGTCTTCTGGCCCTCGATACGGACCGGGTTGACCGAATTGACCAGCGCCACCGGGTAGTTGTCCGAGAGCGAGCGGGCCAGGGTGAGGCAGTCGTCGAAGTTGCCGTCGACCTGCAGGATCTTTGCGCCGTGCACGAGCGCCTGGCCCATCTTGCCGAGCGCGATCTTGCCCTGCGGTACGAGGACGGCGCAGACCATACCCGCGCGCACCGCGTACGCCGCGGCGGAGGCCGAGGTGTTGCCGGTGGAGGCGCAGATGACCGCCTTGGCCCCCTCCTCCTTGGCCCGGGTGATGGCCATGGTCATGCCCCGGTCCTTGAACGAACCGGTGGGGTTGGCGCCCTCGACCTTGAGGTGCACCTCGCAGCCCGTGCGCTCGGAGAGGACCTGCGCCGGAACGAGCGGCGTACCGCCCTCACGAAGCGTGACGACCGGCGTCGTGGCCGTGACCGGAAGCCGGTCCCGGTACTCCTCGATGATGCCGCGCCACTGGTGGGTGCCCTTGCTGGTCATGGGTCCTTTACTCCCCTTCAACACGCATGATGCTGGCGACACCGCGCACGGTGTCGAGCTTGCGCAGCGCTTCGACGGTCCCGGAGAGGGCGGCGTCGGGCGCGCGGTGGGTGACGACGACGAGGGATGCCTCGCCGCCTCCGTCTGGACGTCCTTGCTGGCGGACGGTGTCGATCGATACGCCCTGCTCGGCGAAGACCGTTGCCACCTGGGCGAGTACGCCCGGCTTGTCGGCCACGTCGAGGCTGATGTGGTAGCGCGTGACGACCTCGCCCATGGGGCTGACCGGCAGACGCGTGTAGGCGGACTCACCGGGTCCGGTGGCCTCGCCCAGTTTGTTGCGGCAGACCGCGACCAGGTCGCCGAGGACCGCGGAGGCCGTCGGGGAGCCGCCGGCGCCGGGGCCGTAGAACATGAGCTGGCCGGCGGCGTCCGCCTCGATGAACACCGCGTTGTACGCCTCACGGACGGAGGCCAGCGGGTGACTGAGCGGGATCATCGCGGGGTGGACGCGGGCGGTGACGGAGGCCCCGTCGGCGGCGCGCTCGCAGATGGCGAGGAGCTTGACCGTGCAGCCCATGCGGCGGGCGGAGGCGATGTCGGCGGCGGTGACCTCGGTGATGCCCTCGCGGTGGACGTCGCCGATCCTCACGCGGGTGTGGAAGGCGATGCCGGCGAGGATCGCGGCCTTCGCGGCGGCGTCGAAGCCCTCGACGTCGGCGGTCGGGTCGGCCTCGGCGTACCCGAGGGCGGTGGCCTCGTCGAGCGCCTCGGAGTAACCGGCGCCGCTGGTGTCCATCTTGTCGAGGATGAAGTTGGTCGTGCCGTTGACGATGCCGAGCACCCGGTTGACCTTGTCACCGGCGAGCGACTCGCGCAGCGGCCGGACCAGCGGGATGGCCCCGGCGACGGCGGCCTCGTAATACAGGTCGCGGCCGTACTTCTCGGCGGCGGCGTGCAGGGCCGCGCCGTCCTCGGCGAGCAGTGCCTTGTTGGCGGAGACGACGCTGGCGCCGTTCTCGAAGGCGGTGGTGATGAGCGTGCGGGCCGGCTCGATGCCCCCGATGACTTCGATGACCACATCGATGTCGCCGCGCTGCACGAGCGCGGTCGCGTCGGTGGTGATCAGTGCGGGGTCGATGCCCTCACGCACCTTCGAGGGGCGGCGGACGGCGACGCCGACGAGCTCCACGGGCGCCCCGATGCGCGCCGCGAGGTCGTCGGCGTGCGTCGTCATGATGCGCGCCACCTCTGAGCCGACCACTCCGCAGCCCAGCAGCGCCACCTTCAGCGGACGCGTACGCATCATCCGACCTCGTTTCTCATACATGCTCATGTGTGGACCAGTCTCACTCACCGGACGGGCGTTTCTGACCCCCGTCCGGATCCTGAGATGACTATTTCATCAGCCGACATCGAGACGCAGGAGATCTTCCTCCGTCTCGCGCCGGACGATGACGCGTGCCTCGCCGTCCCGGACGGCGACGACCGGAGGGCGCAGGGCGTGGTTGTAGTTGCTCGCCATCGAGCGGCAGTACGCGCCGGTGGCGGGGACGGCGATCAGGTCGCCGGGCGCCAGGTCGGCGGGGAGGAACGCGTCCTTGACCACGATGTCCCCGCTCTCGCAGTGCTTGCCGACGACCCGGACCAGCATCGGCTCGGCCTCCGAGGTGCGCGAGACGAGCGCCACGCTGTACTCGGCGTCGTACAGCGCGGTACGGATATTGTCCGACATCCCGCCGTCGACGCTGACATACGTCCGCAGCCCTTCGAGGGGCTTGATGGTGCCGACCTCGTACAGCGTGAACGCGGTGGGTCCGACGATGGCGCGCCCCGGCTCGACGGAGATGCGGGGGGTGCGCAGCCCTGCGGACTCGCACTCGCGGGTGACGATGTCGCTGAGCGCCTTGGCGATCTCGTGCGGCTCGCGGGGGTCGTCCTCCGAGGTGTACGCGATGCCGAGGCCGCCGCCGAGGTCGATCTCGGGCAGCTCGACGCCGTGCTCGTCACGGACCTCGGCGAGCAGCTGCACCACGCGCCGGGCGGAGACCTCGAAGCCGGCCATGTCGAAGATCTGCGAGCCGATGTGCGAGTGGATCCCGATGAGTTCGAGGCTGTCGAGCCCGAGCGCGCGGCGCACCGCCTCGGCGGCCTGCCCGTCGGCCAGCGCGATGCCGAACTTCTGGTCCTCGTGCGCGGTGGCGATGAACTCGTGGGTGTGCGCCTCGACGCCGACGGTGACCCGGATCTGGACGCGCTGGCGGACGCCGTGGCTCCGGGCGATGTGGGCGACGCGGACGATCTCCTGGAAGGAGTCGAGCACGATCCGCCCGACGCCGGCCTGGACGGCCCGCTCGATCTCGGCGACGGTCTTGTTGTTGCCGTGGAAGGCGATGCGCTCGGCGGGCATGCCCGCGTCGAGGGCCGTGGTCAACTCCCCGCCGGAGCAGACGTCGAGATGCAGCCCCTCCTCCTGGAGCCAGCGCACGACGGCGCGGGAGAGGAAGGCCTTCCCGGCGTAGAAGACGTCGGCGTCCGGCCCGAAGGCGTCCGCCCAGGCCCGGCAGCGGGCGCGGAAGTCGCTCTCGTCGAGGAAGTAGGCGGGGGTCCCGAACTCCTCGGCGAGCCGGGCGACACCCATCCCGCCGACGGTGAGGGCACCGTCCGCGTCGCGGGTGACGGTACGGGCCCAGACCTTCTCGTCCAGGACGTTGAGGTCGGCGGCGGGGGCGGAGTAGTGCCCCTCGGTCAGGACGTCGGCGTGACGGGGACCGGCGGGGTGTGCGGAGCGGCTCATGGTGAGGTCTCTCGGATTCTTCGGATTCGTCAGAGATGCGCGGGCGCGCTGATACCGAGCAGGGACAGGCCGCCTGCCAGCACCGTCCCGGCGGCTTCGGCGAGGGCGAGCCGGGAGCGGTGGGCGGCCGAGGGTTTCTCGTCACCCGAAGGCAGCGGAGAGCAGCAGTCGTGGAAGTCGAAGAACGCGTGGGCGACGGCTTCCAGATGCCGGGCGACCCGGTCGGGCGCGCGGTGACGGGCTGCGGCGAGGAGGACGCCGGGGTGGTCGGCGAGGAGATCGAGGAGGGGGCGGGCGGCACTTCCGTGCGGAGCCGCGTCAGGAGCGGAGGTGAACCCCAGGGCGGCGGCGCCCCGGGTGAGCGCGCGGGCCCTGGCGTGGGCGTACCGGACCTGGAAGAGCGGGTTGGCCTCCCCCTGGACGAGCAGTCCGTCGCCGAGCCGGGCGCGGTCGTGCACGGCGGGCCGCAGCAGCCCCCAGCGGGTGGCGTCCACGCCGAGCCGCTCCAGCAGCTCCCCGGCGGTGGCGCCGGCGGGCACCGGGCGTATGGGGGTGGACGGGGCTGGGGGGTTGCGCGCGGCCGGGGACGTGCCGTGCGCGTCGGCGGTGACGCCGAGGCGGCTCCACTCCGTCCTGTCCGCCTCACCCGCCCCCTCGCAGCTGATCCGGACCCGGGCGCCCTGGGCCGTCAGCAGCCGGCGTACGGCATCGGCGGTGACGGCCGCGCGTACCTCGGGCGCGTGAAGGAACCGGATCTCCTCGCCCCCAAACGCGCCCCCGTGTCCGTACACGCTCCCCTGTTCCCGTACGGCGTGGAGAACGGCCCGGTCGCTGTCGGCGGGGGCGCCCAGGGTGAAGCTCAGAAAACCGGGCCCGGTGATCTCGACCCGCCCGATCCCGGGTTCGGCGGCGACCCGCTCGTGCAGGATCCGCGCGACCTCCAGGGCCGGCAGCCGGGCAGGCCCGGCAAGCTGGAGCGCCACCGCGCAGGCGTAGTCGCCGCTGCCCCCGGGCCGGGTCCTCTCCACCCGCACGCGCGCGGGCACGGGCGCGCGCAGCGCATTCTCGTCGACCGCGCGGCGCACGGCGCGCAGCACGGTCCGGGAGAGATCGGCGGGGGTCACGGGTCAAGCGTATGGGAGGAGGAGGGGCACTCCGCGACCCGGTTTCGCCATCCGGTCAACCGGTGGCGCTCCCCGCCCGCCCGGCGCCGCTCCATCCGTCGACCGACGGCCTCGCCTCCCCCGCCGCCAGCCGGTGCACCATCCGCACCAGCTCGCTCGGCTCGAACGGCTTCGCCAGGAACGCGTCGACCCCGGCCGACACGCCCGCGTCCACCTCGTAGGGCGTGCAGCCGCTGATGACGGCGATGGGCACATGGCGGGTGCGGGGGTCGGAGCGCAGTCCGGACGCGGTCTCCAGGCCTCCGAGGCGGGGCATCACGACGTCGAGGGTGATCACATCGGGACGGATCCGGTGGACCAGGTCCAGGCACTCGACACCATCGGCCGCGGTCACGACCTCGAAGCCCTCCAGCTCGAGATTGACCCTGATCAGCTGCCGGATGACCTTGTTGTCGTCGACAACAAGCACGCGGCCGTACGCCCCTGACACCCTTCGAGAGTAGGTCGGCCCCGGTGACCGCGTCCGGCGTTTCACCACTTCCGCCCCGGACGGGGGACGGGCTGACGCGACGGAATACCTGTTCACGGAGACCAGCCGGGAGCTGGTAGTGTTTCACCCGTCGCAGAGCACCACCGCGATACGCCCCCGTAGCTCAGGGGATAGAGCATCGGCCTCCGGAGCCGGGTGCGCAGGTTCGAATCCTGCCGGGGGCACTTTCCGGAAAAGCGGGCCTGAGCAGCGCAAGCGCTGCTCAGGCCCGCTTTCGTACGTCCCGGGCAGTGGACGCCCGCCCGCCCGACGGGCGGGCGCGGGCCGCGTGGAGCGATGATCGTCGTGGACGCCCCCCGCCCGACCTCGCCGACCCGTCGTTCTGCCGCACGCGGGCCCGGGGTCAGCCGGAATCCGTGATGGTGGGGCCGGGGCCCTCAGGCGCCCTGCTCCTCGGCGCTCCCCGCCCCCTCGGCCCAGAAGGAGTCCAGGGGCCGGGGGCTGGCGGCGGCGATCAGCTGGCGGGCGGTGCGGTGGGCCGTGTCCGCGGGGGCGGCGACGTTGCCCAGGGAGTGGTTGGCGACCGCACCCTCGTAGACCAGGAGCAGCTGATCGACCAGGAGCTCCGGGTCGACCGCGCCGGTCGCCCGGGCGAGTTCGAGCACGCGGGCGCGCAGTGCCCGCTTGTGCTGGGCGATCATCGTGCGGCACAGCCCCTGCGACTCGCCCAGTTCGAACTGGGCGTTGACGAAGGCGCCGCAGCGCAATCCGTCCGGGGCCGACGAGCTGAGCGCGTCGAAGACCGCCAGCAGTCGTCGGCGCGGGTCCGGGCCCGCCGCCTTGAGGCACTCGTCGAGAGTGAGCCGCCAACGCACCTGGCGCCCGTCGAGATAGGCGAGGAACGCTCCGGTGTTCATGGATCTCCTTGTGAGTTCTCAGCGGGTGCGGGCGGACCGGCGGACGGGAGGCGCCAGGCCGAGCCGGATCGCGTTGCCGGCGTTGATGCCGTACGCCAGATCCTGGACGGCCCGGAGCAGGTGGCGGAGTAGTGCACGCATGAGCGGGCTTCCTTCCTGCACGGGCGGTACGGGCGGTTGCGGCCCTCACGCGCGCGAAGCCGCCTGCGCGACCACCCGCACACGCACGGGACCGCCCCCCGGCAAGCTAAGGGGTATAGTCGCTTTTCTCTTCTTACGTTAGCAGGGGTAAGGCTTGAAGGTACCTTTTTCCGATTACGCCTGGGGGGCCGGTGCGGCCACCGGCCTCGTCAACACATCCGCCCTCGTCCGCACCGCCGCCGGAGAGATCCTGACGGACCCCGCCGCCCTCGCCGACTTCCTCGTGGAGCACGGGCTGCGTACCGGGCCCGCGGCCCGACTGCCGTCCGAGGACGATCTCGCGCGGGTGCTTGCCCTCCGCCAGGAGACGCGCGCACTGCTGGAGGCCGAGGACGAGAACGACGTCGCCGACGGCGCGAACGGGCTCGTCGCCCGGGTGGCCACCCGGGCGGCCCTGCTCAGGGACGACGCGGGCAGGTGGCAGTGGCACCTCGTCACCCCGCCGGGCTGCTCCGACGCGGAGGAACTCGCCGTCCTCATCGGGACCGGGCTGCTCGGTGTCCTGCACACCTTGGGTCACGACCGCTTCCGGCCCTGCTCCTCGCCGGTCTGCCACGGCCTCTTCGTGGACACCAGCAAGGCGGGCCGTCGCCGCTACTGCATGCCGGGCCTGTGCGGCAACCGCCTCAACGTGGCCAGCCACCGCGCCCGCCGACAGGCCGGAGAGCGTCCGCCGGCAGGCTGAAGCGGCATCCGGACGACACCGGGCCCGGGTGCGGCCGAACCCTGCGCGGCCACGCCCTCGTTGAAGCAGGGCGCGAGCGGCCGTCGTCCGGGACAGCACCGGGGAGGCACTCGCCGGGGCGACCCGCACACGAGAAGGACGACAGAAGTGACCGACTGGCAGTTGCGAGAAAGCTTCCCCACCACATCCGGCACAGTCCGCTGGGACCGGCGGGGACCGGACGACGGAGAACCCGTCGTCCTGTTGCACGGAACGCCGTTCTCCTCCTTCGTCTGGCGCGAGGTGGCCCAGGCCCTGGCGCAGCGCTACCAGGTGTTCGTCTGGGACATGCCGGGTTACGGCGCCTCGGAGAAGTACCCGGGACAGGACGTCTCCCTGGACGCGCAGGGCCAGGTCTTCGCCCAGTTGCTGGACCGCTGGGAACTCACCGACCCGGCCGTGGTCGCGCATGACTTCGGCGGCGCCGTCGCCCTGCGGGCCCACCTGCTGCACAAGGCCGCCTACCGCGGCCTGGCCCTGGTCGACCCCGTCGCCCTGGCCCCCTGGGGCTCGCCGTTCTTCCGGCTGGTGGGGGGTAACAGCGAGGTCTTCGAACAGCTTCCCGCCGCGCTGCACCGCGCGCTCGTACGCGAGTACGTCCGTTCGGCCAGCTTTCCCGGGCTGCGCTCCGACGTTGCCGACCGGCTGACCGCCCCCTGGTCCGACGAGCAGGGCCAGGCCGCCTTCTACCGGCAGATCGCCCAGGCCGATCAGCGCTACACCGACGAGATCCAGGAGCTGTACCCCGAGATCGAGCTGCCGGTCACCGTGTGCTGGGGCGCGGAGGACGCGTGGATCCCGGTGGCCAGGGCGCACGAGCTGGCCTCCGTCATCCCTGGCGCCGCGCTCACCGTGATCCCGGACGCCGGACACCTCGTACCGCTGGACGCCCCGGCCGCGCTGACCGCCTCGCTCCTGGCCTTCCTCCGCGATCTCCCCTGACACCGGCACCGGATGGTGGCCGGAGCACCACCCCTGGCCCGCTCCACCGTGCCACCCCTGCCCCCTGGGCGGCGGGCGACGGTGGTGCGGCCACCACCGGGCAGCGGCGCGGTGTGCCCGGCACACCTGCTGCGCGCCGCACCGGGCAGCGACTCTGGTGTGCGGGCGGCGAACGCCCCCACACCAGGAGGTGCTGTCATGGCCGGCGACACGGCTCCCGTCGGGCGCGCCCGCGTCTTCGGTCTCCCCTCGCCCCCGCCCCCTGACCCCGAGGAACGGGTCACCGAGCTGTGTACGGCTCTGCTCTCAGGTTTCCAGCGGTACGAGCAGCGCATCCGGGCACGTCAGTACATGGACGGGCTCCTGCGCGCCCAGGGGCGCAAGTCGATAGCCAACATCGCGACGACGGTCGGTGTCCCCGGCGACGAACAGCGGCTGAGGCACTTCGTCAGCAGGTCGCACTGGGCGGTCGGGGCGGTCCGGCGGTCCCTGGCCGCGTTCCTGGAGGAGGATGGGCCTCCGTCCGCCTGGGTGGCGCTGCCGGTCTCCATCCCCAAGGCGGGTGAGCACACCGTGGGGGTCTCCCGGCACCTCTCGCCCGACGGGAAGTACGTGGTGAACGGCCAGCGCGCGCTCGGCGTGTGGTACGCCTCGGAGCGGATGGTCGCCCCGGTCAGCTGGCGTCTGGAACTGTCCGGCGACCGGCTGCCGACCGGCCGCGACACCGGTGACCGGAGCACGGCGGAGGAGGGGGAGCCGGTCGCCGGAGACTGCCTGCGCGAGCTCCTCGACGATGTCCGCCGGTGGGGAAGCGCCGGACGTCCGATACTGATGGACGCGCGGGGCGGGAACGAACCGCGGTGGTTGGCGGCGCTGTTCGCGGGGCGGGCCCCGGCCGCCGCGCGCATCAGCAGGTGGACGCCGCTGACGGGCGGCCACCGGGCCGCCCCCGGCGGGCAGGTGGTCGCGGCCCGCGATGCGCTGGGTACCACGCTCCGGGTGCGCCGCGGAGCGCGGCCCGAACCGTCCGGGCGACGGCCGGTGGCGACGGCGACGGCGACGGTGCGGCTGGCCGGCACCGAGGACCGCTCCCGCCAGGAGCGCGGCCGGCTGACGCTGCTGGGCGTCTGGCACGAACCTCGCCGGGAGCCGGGTGAGTTGTGGCTGACGAACATGGACGAGTCGTCGACGGACTCCCTGATGTCTTCGGCACAGCTGCTGCATGCGGTCGGTGACGGCTGGCGCACCCGGGGCGCGGCGGTGGGGCTCGGCGACTACGAGGGGCGCTCCCTCCACGGCTGGCACCGGCACATGACGCTGGCGTCCGGCGCCTACGCCATGTCGGCGCTGTCCTCACCGGGCCAGGGGAAGGGCTCCGGTCTCTCGGCCTGATCCGGACCGAGGTCGCGCTTGCGCCTCAGCAGTTCGTGGGTCCGGTGCAGCCGCAGGGCCACCTGGACCTCCAGGGCCTGTTCCGGCTTCAGCCAGTCGGCGCCCAGCAGTTCGGTGATCCGTTCCAGTCGGCGCGAGACGGTGTTGGGGTGGACGTGCAGCGCTTCGGCGGCGTGGGTCGGGCTTCCGCCCGCGGTGAAGTACGCGTCGAGTGTCCGGGTGAGTTCGGTCGTCCGCTGTGCGTCGTAGTCGAGGACCGGACCGATCGTGACGGCGATGAAGTGCGCGGCGTCACGGTTGTCGGAAAGCAGCACCCCGAGGAACCCCAGGTCCTCCGGGGAGGCGTGGGCCCCGGCGCTGCCGAGCGAGATCAGCGCGTCCAGACAGCGCCGCGCCTCCTGATGCGTCCGCTGGATCAGGTCGGGGCCGGACACCGGCCCGGCCGCGCCGACGGTCACCGGATGGCCGAGCAGCGGGCCGAGTTCGGCGGAGACGGCGGCGGCCGACGCGCTGGCGTCGACGGCGGGCAGCAGCAGGGCGACGCAGCCCTTCTGGATGCTTCGCAGTCCGTCCATCCGCCGGGTGTACGCGGCGGCCCAGCCGGCCACTCTGCCCTGTTCGCCGCCTTCCGGACGGATGACGACGACCACGTGCGGCCGTTCGAGGTCGACGTTCAGCCGGCCGGCCTGCTGGAGTATCTGACGGGCCGGGCGGTGCGAGGAGAGCAGATCGTCGAAGAGCTCGTCACGGAACGGGCTCGCGGCGGCCGCCTCGCCGCTCTGCAGCCGGAGCAGTACGGCGACGGACTGGGCGGCCAGGCGCAGGAGCTGTTCCTCGGCTTCGCACTCCGGCGCGTACGGGTGGTGCAGGAGAACGCCGAGCTCCTCGTTCCCGGCCAAGATCGGCATCACCCAGGTGCCGGTGGACAGCACGACCGGGAGACGCCGGGCGGAGGCGGTCCGGGACGCCTCCAACGCCTCGGCGGCGTCGACGGCGGGCACGGCTCCGGCAGCCCCGAGCGTGCGGTGCTCGGCGTCCTTCACCTGTACCGCACCGCGCAGCGCCACGGCCAGCTCGGCGACGAGTTCCTTCAGGCTCCGCCCGGCGAGCGCCCGATCGACGAGCCCGGTGTGCAGGCCGGCCAGTTCGCGAGCCCTGACCAGCTGGGACTTCATGGTGGAGGTCCCCGCCCTCAGGGTGGCGACGTCGGCGCGGCTTCGTTCGAGGGCACGGGCCTTCTCGATGGCCACGGCGGCGAGGTCTCCCAGCGAGCTCATCAGGGAGACCTCGCCGATGGTGAAGTGACGTATGTTGCGGTCGGCGGCGTACAGTACGCCGAACTCGTCGTCGCCGAACTTGAACGGTGCCGCGATGATCGCTCGCAGCCCCTCCGCCCGCACCACCTCGTCCAGCACGTCGGTGTGGCGTAACCGCTCGTCCGACAGGTAGTCGGGAGTCCAGATCGGCACGGACCGGGCCGTCGCCTCGTCCCCGAGGCCGTAGGCACCCGGCACCCGGAAGCCGACGGTCAGCGCGGAGGCGTGGCCGTCCGCCGTGCGCACGAAGCTCCCTCCCGCCTCGGCGTCGCGGAAACTGATGTAGGACATGTCGAGGCCGAGCAGCGTCCGGGTGCGTCGGGTGATGGTCTCCAGCAGCGTGTCCAGGTCGTAGGGGAGTGTCAGGTCACGAGCCGTGTCCAGCAGGGCGGAGAGCTCCGCCTCGCGCTGCTGACGTCGCGAGAACAGCGTGTGCACGCGATGGGCGAGGCGCTCCGCCCGCTCCCACTGCGCGAGTGTCCCGGGGCCCGCGCCGCGGGCCCGGACTCGTCGGAGGAGATCTGCGATATCCGCGGACGGAGCCTCGGCGGCGAGTAATTCGAGAATGTCGATCATTTCGCCCATACCCGACCGTTCGGCTGAATCCATCAGTTCTTTGCCTTCCCGTAGGAACAAACGCGAATCGACTCACATCTCTCGGACACGCACTACGCCGCGCAACCTCCCCCCTCATTCCCCCACAACACCGGATGTGACGGGCACCACAGGGATGGAAGGTGATCGCACCACCATGCACATGTCCCACACGGTCATCGGAACACCTTCCCGGCCGCCTCCGCGGCCGAGAACAGTGGCAGGCAGGAGAATCAGTGCCCCACCGAGTTCCGGAGGAACCATGTCCGACGTGCGAAGCCATCTGAGGTCCCTGGAACGCAGCAGGCGTTCGCGGACCGATCCCGATCGACCTCGCACCTTTTCCCTGGGAGGGCGGGAGTGGGATCTGCTGGACGATGTCTTCGCTCCCGTCCACTCACCGTCGACGGAAATCGCCCTCGAATTCCTCGGACTCGACGGGTCCGGCGCACAGCCACCCTCGTCACTGCTGGAGATCGGCTGCGGCACCGGGGTGATCGCCGTGTCGGCCGCTCTCGCCGGATGCCGGACCACGGCGTCGGACATCAACGAGAACGCCGTACGGAACACCCGGCTGAACGCCGACCGGCACGGCGTGGGGGACCGGCTCACCACGGTCCACAGCGACCTGTTCGACGCACTCGACGACGGGGCCCGGTTCGACCGGATCTTCTGGAGCTCCAACTACGTGCTCGCCCCCGAGGACTTCGTCTACCGGTCGGTGCACGAACGCTCCTACGTGGACCCCGCGTACGGCGCGCACCGCCGGTATCTGACCGAGGCGCCGCACCACCTCACGGAAGGCGGGGCCGTCCTGCTGCACTTCTGCGAGCGGGGGGACCTGGCCCGGCTGTCACAGATCGCCGAGGAGTGCGGGCGCGGACTACGCGTCCTGAGGAGCCGGACGGTCCTGGAGGGAGAGGACCGGATCGAGCACCACCTGCTGGAGGTCCGCCCGCTGCGCGGCTGACCGTCGCACGCGCCCGCCCGGCACAGCCGAAAGAGGACCGAGCTCACCGATGCGTACGCTGCTGGTCGACAATCACGATTCGTTCACCTATAACCTTTTCGACTATCTGGCGCAGATATCCGGACACGAGCCGACCGTCGTCCATAACGATGAGGCCGGATGGAAAACCGGACACCTGCGCCATTTCGACCGGGTTGTCATATCGCCCGGCCCTGAGCATCCTTCACGCCAGGGTGATTTCGGAATCTCCGCGGACATCATCCGTGCAAGCGCTGTTCCTCTTCTCGGCGTCTGCCTCGGCCATCAGGGCATTGCGCTGGCAAGCGGAGGGCTGGTCGTTCCGGCGCCGGAACCGTGGCATGGCCGTGTCTCGTCCATCGTGCACACGGGTACCGGAGTTTTCGCGGGAATCCCCGCACGTTTCGAAGCCGTTCGCTACCACTCCCTCGCCGTCACGGACGTCCCCGACGAGCTGGAGGTGACGGCACGCACCGACGACGGCGTGGTGATGGGATTACGGCACCGGCACCGCCCGCTGCACGGTGTGCAATTCCATCCGGAATCCATCGGGACGGAACATGGAATGCGGATCCTGCGCAATTTCATCGAGCTGCCGGAGGAGAACTCGTGGCGGGCACCCCGGGCGCGAGCCGGCGCTCCCCGCGCAACGGTCGGCCGGTCCGTCGGGTCCGGTGGCGCACCGCGACCGCGACGGCCTTCGGCCCCACTCCGGCTGCGGGTCCACACCCAGAGGCTGCGCACGCGCTGGGACGCCGAGGCGGTCTTCGGCCGCCTCCACGCCTCCGAGCCGTTCGCCTTCTGGCTGGACAGCAGCAGCCCCGGTGGCCCGCTCGGCCGCTTCTCCGTCATGGGGGACGCGTCCGGGCCGCTGGCCCGGGTCGCCACGGCGGACGTGTCGAGCGGCACCGTACAGGTCGCCTCCCGGGCCGGTACGGAGATCGTCACCGGGGACTTCCTGGACTGGCTGGACGCGGACCTGCGGGGCACGGTGACCGACGTACCGGAGCTGCCCGGTGACTTCGCGCTCGGCTGGGTCGGCTACCTGGGCTACGAGTTGAAGCCGCCTCCCGGTGGCGGCGCGGCGCACCGCTCCGAAGAGCCGGACGCCGCGATGGTCTTCGCCGACCGGGCGGTGGTCTTCGACCACGACCGGGGCACGACCCACCTCCTCGCCCTGAGCGCCGACGCCGCGCGGGATCCGGCGGAGCCCGGCACGGGGGAGGAGGCCGCTCGCTCCTGGCTGCGGCGGACCGCGGCGCGGCTGGAAGCCCTGGCCGACGACGGGGAGCCGGAGCCCCCGCCGGGCCCTCCGCCCGCGGTCGAGCGGGTGGAGCTGCGGCACAGCCGCTCCGCGTACCTGGATCTCGTAGCCTCCTGCCAGGACCGGATACGGGAGGGAGAGTCGTACGAGATCTGCCTGACCAACATGGCCGAGGCCCGGGTGGACCTCGACCCGTGGCAGAGCTACCGGCGGCTGCGGCGCTCCTCCCCCGCCCCGTTCGCCGCACTGCTGCGGTTCGACGGGCTCTCGGTGCTGAGCAGTTCGCCGGAGCGCTTCCTGCGGGTCGGCGCGGACGGGGTGGCCGAGTCACGGCCGATCAAGGGGACCCGGCCCCGTGGTGCGACGCCCGCCCGGGACGCGGCGCTGGCGCGGGAGCTGGGCACGGACGAGAAGGAGCGAGCCGAGAACCTCATGATCGTCGACCTGGTCCGCAACGACCTGGGGCGGTGCGCGGAGACCGGCTCGGTGGTGGCGCGGGACATTCTCCGCGTGGAGACGTACGCGACCCTCCACCAGTTGGTCAGCACCGTCACCGCGAGGCTGCGCGATGACGCGGGCGCCATCGGCTGCGTGCGTTCGGCCTTCCCGGGCGGCTCGATGACCGGGGCCCCCAAGGAGCGGACGATGCGGATCATCCAGCGGCTGGAGGACGGCCCCCGGGGCGTCTACTCGGGGGCCGTCGGGTACTTCTCCCTCAACGGGGCCGCCGACCTGAGCATCGTCATCCGTACGGCGGTGATCACTCCGGGGCGCGTCCGGTACGGGGTCGGCGGGGCCGTCACCGCACTGTCGGACCCGGAGGCCGAGTTCGAGGAGACGGTGCTCAAGGCGAAACCGCTGTTCGCGATGGTCGCGAGCGCGCTACCGCACCACGAGTCCGTCTCCGCGGTCCGGGCGGACGCCTTCGGGCGCTGAACCCGACGGGTGGGCAGGGCGCCGACCCGGCGGTGACGGACGGGACGTTCACCGCCGGGTGCAGCCCCACGCCTCGCGCACCGCGCCGACGACCTCCCGGCGGTCGTCCAGACCGCGTCGGCGCAGTGTACGGGCCAGCTCCGTCCCCGTACTCCCGACGTCGACGCCGGCCTGCCGCAGGCCCGACAGCACCGACTCCGCCGCCCCGGACTCCCCCGACAGCGTGTCACCGCGCAGCCGTCCCGTCCGGGTCAGCGCGTCCAGGGTCGGCCGGGGCAGCGCGTGGACCGTGCTCCACGCCACGAGATCCTCCACCTGCCGGACGGCAAGGGCGCTCCCGGGCGCGTCACCGGCCGCCCAGACGAGTCGCTGCGGACGTGCCCCGGCCGCCCGCAGCCGCCGCCAGCGGGCGGAACCCAGCTGTCCTTCGTACAACTGGTAGGCGGCCCGGGCGAGGGTCTGCGCCGTACGTCCGGCGAGCGGAGTACCGCCCCCGCCCCCGGGGTCCAGGCGCCGGTCCACCGCTGCCTCCATCCGGGCCGCCTCGAACGTGGCCACCGCGATGTGCCCGGCGACGGAGCGACCGGCGGCGACCGCCCGCTCCAGGCCCTCGAAGCAGGCCTCGGCCACCTCCGCGTAGCGTGCCGGCGAGGTGATGTGACAGGCGTTCACTCCGATGCCCTCCGCCACGCAGTCGCTGATCGCGGTCAGTCCCGCGGTGGTGGCGGACACCGCAACCAGCAGGCTGGGCCGGTTCACCGCACGCGCCGCGGCGCGCGCCCGGACGACCGTGGCGCGGGCGTCGTCGGCGAACCGCGGGTCCAGTTCCACGGTGACCCAGCCCTCAGCCCCCCGGGTCTCGGCGAAGCGCGGCCGCAGCGCGTCGCAGGCCCGGCGGGCGTCCGCGTGATGCATGGCCTGTACGGCATCGTCCGGTGCGGGGTGCCCGGGACCGGCCGGGCCCGTCCCCTCAGCGAGGCCGGCGCACCCGGCCCGGACCTCGTCGGCCAGCGCGCCCAGGGACAGCACGACACCACCAAGGGGGGCGTGCGCCGCCCACCGCGTGAGCGTCCCGTCCACGAGCGGCCGGTGGCCCGCCCGGTCCAGCCAGACGGACACGCCCTCATGGGTCAGTTGCGTCAAGGCGCTGCTCCCGCGCGGGGCGTCGTCTTCCCCCATGGAATGCTCACCGCTCCTTCGGTCAGGTCGGGCGGGCCGGTGCCGGCCGCAACGCGGTTCACGGATCACCGGCGGCCCGGCGGCGCCGGGGCGGTGTGTCCGGGCGGCTCACCCGCTCCAGCGCCAGGCCACGGGTCTCGGGAGCCCAGGCGACCGAGACCAGCACGCCCGCGAGGGAGAGCGCACAGCCCAGGAGCATGACCGGGCCGACGCCCCACGCCTCCAGCCCCAGCGGGACGAGGAACGTGCCGACGGCGGCGCCGATCCGGCTGACCGCGGCGGCGAACCCGATGCCGGTGGCCCGGATCTCCGTGGGGAACACCTCGCTCGGATAGACCGCCTGGAGCACGCTGGACGCGGCGTGGAAGAGGGCGAAGACACCGAAGCAGAGGGCGATCACCGCCTGCGGGGCGTGCGGCCACAGCCCCAGAGCGAGCAGGGCGGCGGCCGTGACGGCGAACGGCCGGATCAGCAGGGCCCGGCGGCTCACCCGGTTGATGACCGCCATGCCGCTCAGGCAGCCCACCAGCAGGAACCCGTTGAGCAGCAGTTCCCCGGTCCCGTCGGACGGGGCTCCGAGGAGCCGCAGCACCTGTGGCGCGAAGGTGGAGATCGCGAAGAAGGGGGTCACCTGGCAGAGCCAGAACAGGCTGGTGAACAGGGTCCGGCGGACGTAGGGCGGTGAGAACAGCGCGCTGTGCCCCGTCCGGACCGGTGCGCCGTCCTTGTCCGGCGGGTCGAGCTCCCTGCCCAGCCAGCGCCTGCTGATCGCTTCGGCCTCGGCCGTCCGGCCCTTGCTCGCCAGCCAGGTCGGCGATTCAGGCGTGCCCAGCCGGGCCAGCAGGACGACGAGGGAGGGGATCGCGCTGCTCGCGAGGATCCAGCGCCACACGGAGACGTCGTCGGTCAGCTGCGTCACCGCGATGCCCAGCGCCGTGGCCAGGGTGTAGCCGACGTACCAGAAGACGATCAGCGAGGCCAGGAGCCGGCCTCTGCGGTGGGGCGGGGCGAACTCGGCGACCAGCGCTCCGGCGATGGCGTAGTCCGCACCCACCGCGGCACCCATGACCAGTCGGATGGCCAGGAGTTGGGCGGCGTCCTGCACGACCAGCTGAGCCAGGGAGCCGACGAGGAAGACCAACAGATCGATGAGGTACATCTTCTGGCGGCCGATCCGGTCGGTGAGCCAGCCGAAGACCAGCCCTCCGAAGAACAGACCGATGAGCGAGGCGGAACCGATCAGCCCCGTCCACACCGGGGTGAGTGCGAGATCGTCGCGGGCCAACGGCACCGCGGCGCCGACCACTCCCAGCACCCATCCGTCGCATACCTCGCCGCCGCCGGCGCACACCGTGATGCGGTTCTCGAAGCGGCGGACGCGACGGCGGTCCCGGTCGGCCGGACCGCTTCCCCTGTGCACATGCACGGCGGACACGAACGTCCTCCCCTCCCCGCCGGTGGCGCCGGATATCGCTAGCGTCCGGCCACGAGGGCCGGTGACAGATCGGTCCTTTCCGACGGAACGACGTCGAGTTCCGCGCTTTCGGTCAGAACTGCCGTCTGCACCTGCCTGATCCTGGGGGACGGATCGATTCCGAGTTCCTCGTTCAGTTTCCGGTGGAGGAGGTGATAGGCCTCCAGCGAATCGGCGGTACGCCCTGACCGGTAGAGGGCGACCATGTACTGGGCGTGCAAATTTTCGTGCACCGGATTACGGGCCACCAGGGCGCCGAGCTCGAAAAGGAGCTGATGGTGCATTCCGAGGCGGAGTTCGGCGTCGATGCACTGTTCCAGCACGGTCATGCGGAGCGCCTCCATGCCGGTGACGTAGGACTGGAGGCAGGGGCCGTGCTGCACGTCGAGCAGGGTCTGGCCGCGCCAGAGGCCGAGGGCCGAGCGGAGTGCCGAGGAGATGCCGACATCGTCCCGGCGCCCCTGTGCCTGCCGGAAATCGGCCAGATACCGGTCGAGACCGTGCAGGTCGAGGGCGCCTTGGTCGACCTGGAGCAGATAACCGTGGTGGTGCGTACGCAGGATGCGCTTGCTCTCGTCCGCCGTCCCCCCGGGTGTGCCCGCGGCCAGGGCCTGGCGCATCTGGAAGACGCGTGTGTGCACGCTCTGTACGGCACTGCGCGGCGCCGCCCCGCCCCAGAGTTCCTGGACGCACGCGTCCAATGTCACCAGGTGATTCGCTCTCGTGAGGAACAGGGCCAGTAGCTGGCGCGTCTTTGGAGCGGACGGCAGCAGGGAATGCCCGCCCTCCGTCAGTGATAACGGACCGAGAACTCCGAACTTCATCGCACTCCCTCTCGCACCGGCTCCTGGCCGAAGAGATCCGACGACAGATGTGATCGGCGGCTGGGGGGAAACGGGTGAACGGGGTACCCATTTCACCGCCGTGCACCCGGTGACGAAGCTAGCCAGCCCGGGCCGGTGGGTCCAGGAAGGAGAGCCGACTCCGTCAAATGCGCCCGCTTTCGCCCCTTTGACGCCACTTCCGGCCGTCCAGGTATCGAGCGGTGAGCGAATCGTAAGAACGCTTTGCTTTGCTCATGGAGTCCCGCCGCCCGCATCACCCGGAGCGCGTGGCACAAGACGGCTCGCCACCCTGGAAGGGCTCCCCCATGACGAAGCCTCTGGTCATCTTCGACTGCGACGGTGTTCTGGTCGACAGCGAGACGCTGAGCTCGCAGGTCATGCGGGAGATGGCCGGCCTGGAAGGGCTCTCCTTCTCCCCGGAACAGGCTCTCGCCTTCATCCGCGGCCGCAAGGTCGCCGAGTGGGTCGGGCAGTTGGAGGCGCAGCTGGGCCGGGCGCTGCCGGCCGGGTTCGTCCCACGGTTCCGCACGAGGTCGGCGGAGCTGTTCGCCACCGAGCTGCGAGCGGTCCCCCACGTGCGCCACGTGGTCGACGGCCTCCGGCTCCCGTTCTGCACGGCGTCCAGTGCGCCGCGCGAGAAGATCCTCAACACCCTGGGACTGACCGGCCTCCTGCCCTCCTTCCAGGACCGCATCTACAGCGCCTACGAGGTCGGCTCGTGGAAACCGGACCCCGGGCTGTTCCTCCACGCAGCGGCGGACCTCGGTGTACCGGCCGACCGCTGCGCGGTCGTCGAGGACAGCCTCGTCGGCGTCCGCGCGGGCCGCGCCGCCGGCATGGCCGTGTTCGGCTACGCACCGCCGGAGAGCGGAACGGCCGGTGAGCTGCGAGCGGAGGGGGCGACGGTATTCGGCTCGATGACGGAACTCCCCGGGCTGCTGGACCGGTGGACCGCACAGGGCCCGGCCGCGCCTGCGGCCCGGTGACACCCGCCCCTCCCGGAGAACCGAGACAAAGGGATGATTCACATGCCGAGTGTTCTCGAAGAACTACAGCGGACCAGCGACGCGGCGGAGATCTGGTGGGACTCCTCCCCGCTCGACTTCCCCGGTTGGTGCGATCGCCACCTGGCCACGGCCCCCGACGCGTCCACCAGGGAACGGTGGCGTGAGCAGCTCCAACGCTTCCTCTGTCCGGCCACCCCGGAACTCTCCCTGGCCCGCGGTGTGACGACCAACCCCTCCCTGGTGGCCCAGAGCGTCCTGGCCTCGCCGGAGAACTGGCGCACCGACATCCGGCAGCTCATCCGCAGCCAGGCAGCCCCCGATGTGGCGAGCACGTTCTCGCTCCTGTACGAGGAGGCGCTGCGCCGTGCCGCACGCGAGATGCTGCCCATGTGGGAGGCGAGCGGGGGCCGTTACGGCTGGGTGTCGGGGCAGCTCGACCCACGCCGCATGTTCGACACCGACCTGATGCTCGAACAGGCCCTGAGCATCGCCCGGATAGCGCCGAACCTGATGGTGAAGGTGCCCGGCACCCAGCAGGGTTACGAGGCCATCCGGCACCTGGTGGCCCGCGGGATCTCGGTCAACTCGACCCTTTCGTACACCGTCCCGCAGTTCGTGGCCTGTGCCGAGGCGGTGGAGGCGGGGCTGCTGAAGGCGAAGGCCGACGGGGTCGACACCGGACGGTGGCGGGCCGTCTTCACGCACATGATCGGCCGGTTCGGCGCCAACACCGATCTGCGCCACGAAGCCGCCATCCGTGAGATCGAACTCTCGCAGACCGACCTGCGCTGGGCCGAGGTCGCCATCCTCAAGCGCATCCACACACTCATCCGGGACAACGGCCACCCCGTCAAGCCGCTGCTCTCCAGCCTGGAGGTGGACGATCCGGCGCTGGGATCCGCGACGCTGAGTATGCACCTGGAGCAGAGCGCCGGCGGCGCCGTCGCCTACACCTGCAAGCCCCGGTTCATCGCCGACGTGATGCTCCGCGAGAGCGAGCTGCCCGCCTTCGACGCCCGGGCCATCGAGGAGGAGGTGCCGGCGGACGTGCTGGAGAAGCTGGGCTGGCTGCCATCGTTCCAACGCGCCTACGACCCGGACGGTATGCGGCCCGAGGAGTTCTGCCATTACGGCTCGTTCATCTCCACGTACTCGGAAGTCATGGGCAACACCCGGAAGTTGATCGACTTCGTCGCCCATCAGTTCCAGTCGGCGGCACTCTCCGCCCGGCCGCTGCTGCTGATCTGATCCGGTCCGCCCACGGCCGGCCCCGTTTCGTCTTTCGAGGAGGTACCGGATGCACCGGTCCGTCGCACTGTGGAGCCACCCCCGGTCGATGTCGACCGCCCTGGAGCGCTCGTTCATCGAACGGGGTGACTTCACGGTGTTCCACGAGGCCTTCGCCTACGTCTACTTCATGCACGAGGAACGGGCGGCGATCCCCCACAAGAACCAGGACCCGGATCATCCCCTGACCTACCCGGAGGTCAAGCGGATGATGGAGGACGCACGGCGCGAACGCCCGGTCTTCCACAAGGACTTCCCGTACCACTGTCTCGACCACCTGCTCAAGGACCCCGAGTACTTGCTCGGACAGGTGAACACCTTCCTGATCCGGGACCCCGAGGAAGCCGTCCTCTCGCACGCCACCGTCCACCCCGAGCTCACGCGCGAGGTGCTCGGCTACGAAGAGCTGGCCCGCGCCTTCGACTTCGTCACGGAGCTGACGGGCGCCACGCCGGTGGTCGTGAACGCCGCGGATCTCACGGCGCGCCCACGGGCCACCCTGGCCGCCTACTGCGAGGCGGTCGGCATCCCCTTCCTCCCCGACGCCCTGCGGTGGTCGGCGGGCGAGCAGCCGCAGTGGGCCACCTGGAGCGGCTGGCACACCGACGTCGCCGCCAGCAGCGGTTTCACCAGGCCGCCGGGCTCCTACCGCTTCACCTACGAGACGCGACCCGAGCTACGGCAGTTCGAGCGGCACTGCCGCCCCTTCTACGACCACCTGGACCAGCACCGGCTGCGGCCGGCCGAGGAGGCAAGCGTATGAGTATGCACACGGTCATCGTCACCGGCGGGGCGAGCGGCGTCGGCCGGGCTCTGGTGGGCAGACTGCTGGACGCCGGCAAGACCGTCATCACGTGTGACATCGACGAAGCCGGCCTGAAGACGCTCGCCGAGGAGCATGGCGGGCGGCCGCTGGAGACCCATGTCACGGACGTGGCCTCACACGCCGACTGCGACGCCTTCATGGACCGGGTCCTGGCCGCCCACCCCGAGGTGAGCGGGCTGGTCAACAACGCCGGCCTCTATCTCGGGCAGCCGGTCGGCGCGTACGACGACGAGACGATCGAGCGCGTCATCGCGGTGAACATCAAGGGACCGGTATGGCTGTCCCGGCGCTTCGCCGAGCACCTGCTGCCCGCCGAGCGGCGGGGTGCCATCGTCAACCTCGCGTCCGTGGCAGGCGAGGTCGGCAGTTCCGACGCGCTCTACGGCACGGTGAAGGCCGGGGTCATCGGCCTCACGAAGTCCAACGCCATGAACTTCGCCCCCTACATCCGGGTCAACGTGGTCTCGCCCGGCCTCATCGTCAACACCGCCATCGCAGACCGCATACCGGCCTACCGCTACGCCGAGTACAAACGCCAGGAGCAGCTCGACGGCGACATCCTGCCCGAGTACGTCGCCGACGTCTGCGCCTACCTGCTCAGCGACGAGTCCCGGACCCTCACCGGCGCCCTCCTGCGCGCCGACAACGGCTCCTACCCGCGCTGAGTGCCAGAACACCGTGAAGGGAATCTCGTGAACTCCTCGACAAGCGGTCCCGCCAAGCCGTTGATCATGGTGGTGGGCATGGGTGATCTGAGCGCCCGGGTCCTCTCCATGCTGCTCGGCGACCCGGCGACCAACCGCGTCGTCCTCGCCGGACGCGACACCGACCTGATGCGCAAGCGCGCCAATCTGGCCCTGTTCACCGCCACCAACCTCGGTGAGCACGGCACGGCCGACACCGTCCACATCGACCTGCGCGATGTCGACGCCACCGCCGAGACTCTGGCCCGGGTCCGTCCCGACATCATCTTCATGGGCGCCTCCCTCCAGTCCTGGCGGGTCATCACCGCCCTGCCCAGGGACGTCTTCGAGGAGCTGGACGAGGCGCAGTTCGGTCCGTGGCTCCCCATGCACCTGACGCTCAACCACCTGCTGATGCGAGCGGTCCGGGAGTCGGGCGTCCAGGCCCCGGTGGTGAACGCCGCCTTCCCCGACGCGGTCGGGCCGGTGCTCGACAAGGTCGGCCTGGCACCGGCCATCGGTGTCGGCAACGTGGCCAACATCGTTCCGGCGCTCACCTGGGGGTCCGCGCACCTGCTCGGCCTGCACCCTTCGCAGGTCCAGGTCCGGCTGACGGCCCAGCACTACTTCAGCCACTACGTGCCGCGCTTCGGCGACGCCGGGCAGGGCGCCTACCACCTCGCGGTGACGGCGTCGGACCGGCCGGGACCGGCGGAGGTGGACCACGGCGCGCTCTTCGCCCAGCTCGGCCGCCGGCTCAAGCGGCTGGGCGGAGTGGACGGCCAGCTGCTCACCGCGTCGTCGGCCGTACGGGTGCTGCGGGGCCTGGCCACCGACAGTGGCGTGGCGGCCCATGCGCCCGCCCCCGGCGGTCTCCCGGGCGGCTATCCGGTCCGGGTCCACCGGGGCGGAGGCACGCTCGACCTCCCGGAGGGACTGAGCCGCGACGAGGCGGTCCGCATCAACGAGGACTGTCAGCGCGCCGACGGCATCGACCGGATCGACAGTGACGGGACGGTGCACTTCACCGGCCGGGAGATGTCCGTGATGAAGCGGCTCCTGGGCTACGACTGCCCGAGCATGAAGCTCGGCGACGCCCAGGGCTGGGCCGACGAACTGGGCGCCAAGTACCGGGCGTTCGCCGCCAAGTTCAGCTGACGCCGCTGCCGGCCGGGGTGCGGTCCCCGGTCGGCCCCCACGTCCAGCTGACCGCATGGACGCCGTAGCACCGCCGAGAGCCGGAGGACCATCGTGACCACACCCGCGACCCGGACATCAGACGCCCTTACCGCTGCGCGGGCCAAGGCCGCCGAGGACTTCGAGGGACAGTACGTCAGCCCACTGGTGGACCGCTGGGACCAGCTGATCGACTGGGACCGACGCCGCGCCGGCGAGCAGGACTTCTTCGTGGAGCTGCTGCGCGGGGCGGAGGCACGCCGGGTGCTCGACGTGGCGGCGGGGACGGGGTACCACGCGGTGACCCTGGCCGAGGCGGGCTTCGACGTCACCGCGGCGGACGGCAGTGCGGAGATGATCGCGCGGACCCGGCGCAACGCGGAGCGGCGGGGCCTGGTCTTCCCGGCCGTCCAGGCCGACTGGCGGAGCCTGGGCGAGCACATCGACGGGCGGTACGACGCGGTCGTGTGCCTGGGCAGTTCGCTGCCGCACCTCTTCCAGGAGACCGACCGGCGGGCGGTGCTCACCGAGTTCTACGAGGCGCTGAACCCCGGTGGCATGCTCATCGTCGACCACAGGAACTTCGACGCGATCCGTCAGCACCGCTACCGCAGTTCCGGGAACTACTACTACTGCGGCACCGGAGCGACCGTGACCGTCGCCCACATCGACGACCGGCTGTGCCGTTTCCAGTACGACTTCAGCGATGGCGGCACACACCATCTGGAGGTCTACCCCATTCTCTCGGACGAGCTGTCGTCGCTGCTGATCGACACCGGCTTCGACACGGTCCAGAACTTCGGCGACTTTCAGGAGAATTACGACGCCGCCGCGGTGGACTTCGTCATCCACGTCGCCCGGAAGCAGTGATCAGCGCCCCATGAAGAAGTCAGAAAGGCCCGCACCGGTGGTGAGGACACAGAAGACGGACGCCGACCGCTCGAAGGTGTTCGCGGCATTCGCTACGACCGTGCTGCTGACCAGTTTCGTCGCCGCGACCTACGGTTTCGGTTTCTATCTCTTCGCGCAGATCGTCACCGACATGCGCAGAGATCTCGGATTCGGCTACACCGCGGTCGGGACGATCACCGCAGCCGGCCAGTTCGGTTTCCTGGTGTTCGCCCTGGTCGGCACCTGGCTGTCGACCAAGGTCGGGGGCGGCCAGGTGGTCATCGGCTCGGTCGCCCTGTGCGGCCTGTGTCTGGTGCTGCTTCCGCTGAGCGACAGCATCATCGTGATCGGCGCACTGCTGACGATCATGGGTGGCACCGCCGCCTCGGTCTATGTGCCTCTGGTGGAGATCGTCGGCCGGGTCATCGACTACCGGCACCGCGGCAAGGTCCTGGGGCTGGTCTCCAGCGGAACCAGCTACGGGGTGTTCGTCAACAGCATGCTGGTGCCCGGCTTCGTCCGGGACGACAACTGGCGCGGCCTGTGGTATTCGGTCGGCTTCGGCACTCTCATGGTGACCGCGGTGGCCGCCTTCACCTTCCACCGGCTGGGGCTCTTCCGGCATGAGGAGGAGAGCTCGCCCGAGGGCGCGGAGCAGGCCGTGGCGGGGAAGGGGGCCCCCGGAGACAGCAGTGCCCGGGCGGGCTGGCGCATGGTGCTGGTCCGGTGGGTCGTCATCGTGTGGACGATGAAGTTCCTGAACGGCTTCGCCTGTATGCCCTTCCAGAACTACCTGTCTCCCTATCTGCGTGAGGGCCTGGGATTCGACATCGGCTTCGCGGCACAGGTGTGGGGCGCCATCGGGGTCATCGGGATGTTCGCCGGATTCGCGGTGGGCTGGCTATCCGACCGGATCGGCGTACGCGCCTCCCTGGTGATGTGCTACACGCTCTTCTTCCTTTCGGCCCTGATACTCGTGGTCGCCCCCGTCGGATTCCTACCGATGGTCTCCGGGGTGCTTTTCGCGCTGGCCTTCTACCCGATCTACGGGTTGGTCCCGGCCTATGTCTCCAAGTCGGCGTCGGGCGCTGCCGCGACCGTCATATTCGGTGTCACGAACGTGACGCAGGGAATCGGTGGAATTGCCGGGAACTACACGGCGGGATTCCTCAAGAACGTGACCGGGGATTTCATGTGGTACTACGTCGTGATCGCCGTGACCGCGGTGGTTCTCGCTCTTCTCACTCTCCAACTACCTCGTGAGGGATCGGCGGAGAGCGCCATCGGCAAGAAGCCGGCCGCTCCGGGCGCAGGGAAGCAGACCGCTCCCTCCGTCGGCTGACCGCACGCCCGTCCGCCGCGACGGACGGCACCTTTGGGAAAGGACCCCATGAAACAGCAAGGTATATGCACCTGCCGTCCTGGGGCCACGGTGTGGCTGACCGGACTGCCCAGTGCCGGCAAGACCACGCTCGCCTACGCCCTGGCCACCAGGCTGCGGGCCGATGGCCGCCGGGTGGAGGTGCTCGACGGCGACGAGATCCGGGAGTTCCTCTCCGCGGGGCTCGGCTTCTCCCGCGAGGACCGGCACACCAACGTCCAGCGCATCGGTCTGGTGGCGGAGGTCCTGGCACGCAACGGCGTGACGGCCCTCGTGCCGGTGATCGCCCCGTTCGCCGACAGCCGTGAGGCGGTCCGCAAGCGGCACGCGAACAGCGCTACCCCCTACCTGGAGGTGCACGTCGCGACGCCCGTCGAGGTGTGTTCCGTACGGGATGTGAA